>SOKD01000015.1 GCA_004376305.1 Candidatus Cloacimonadota bacterium
AGGTTTCCAAAGGCCAAAACGTCAGGTTCCGTAGGGTCCTCGGTTTGGGGATTATCGGATATCTTCACGCAGTATATCCATTCTCCCAGATGGGTTTGCCCGATACTATCGAATTTGCAGATACTGGAATAGTTCTGCGCCATGGTTCTGAGCAGTGTTACCACTTCGGAATAGTAGTGGTAGGTACCCCTGTTGAAGAATTCTGCAAGCTCAAGATCCTCATGGATAACCTCATGGGGTAACCCACTTGCCACCAGATTCGAGTAGTACTCCTGCTCGGTGAGGAATAGATCATAGTACTCACCCGGACGTACTCCAGCAGGATTGATCGTCTTTAATTCCAGCAGTTTGAGTTCTGTATAGGAATCTACAAAGACACGAACCAGCATTTCCCGTGCAAAAATAATTGATGGTAAAAGGAGCAAAAGGAAAAATAGAAAGAGTATTAACCGTTTCATGAAACCTCCTTTGTAACGGTTACAGATATACAGGAAATATAGTAAAAATAATGAACCTTGTCAAGGATAATATGGTAGTTCATGAACTTTCCACACTCACTTTCCCTGCTTTAATAATGGGTAAAAAAAAGGTTCTGGTGGCTGGTTTTTGGTGTCGGTATTCTTTATTCAAAATCAAATATCTTTTCGGCAAAAATTTTAAGGCAGCTATTTACTACTTCGGGTTCGTATGAAACACCCCTATTTTCGAGTATTTCGCCCAGAGCTTTGTCTATACCGCGTGCCGGTCGGTACGGGCGATGCGAGGACATTGCTTCAACAACATCTGCAACACTCAGGATTTTCGATTCAATGAGAATATCCTTTCTCGACAGACCCCCTGGGTATCCGGAACCATCAATTCTTTCATGGTGCTGGTAAACAATGGTAGCAACCTGCCATGGAAACTCAATTCCCTTTAGAATATCGTATCCAACCACAGGATGTTTTTTAATAAAGGAAAATTCCGTTTCCGACAATTTACCCGGTTTGCTGAGAATTTCAATGGGTATGGTTATTTTCCCAACATCATGGAGAAGACAGGCTACACGAATACCCTCTATTTCCTCTCCCTTGAATCCCATTTGTTTGGCAATAGCGCATGCGAGTTGAGCCACCCTTCGCTGATGACCTGCTGTATATGGATCCCGAGCCTCAACAACGATCGCAATAGCATGAACAATACCCTCTAAAGTTTTACGCAACGTTATGAAACTCTCTTTGAGATCATCTTCAACTTTTCTCCGATCCATAATCTCCTGTTTCATCTGCGTGTTGATCTCCTCTAATTGATATGTTCGCTCTTTTACCCGCTGTTCGAGTTCAATACGTGCTTTCATCAAATCATCCTCAGCCTTCTTCCTGTCAGTAATATCCCGGACCATGCTAATCAGCGCAGGTTGACCCTCATACTCAATCTCTTCCGTAACAACTTCCACTGAGAGTTGCTGTCCATATTTTGTAACATGGCTATAGGTAAAAAACACATCAGTTTTCCCATCTACCATGGTCTCTTTTGCTTTTTCGAAATCTTCGGGGGCATAAAAGTCAAAAGGTGTCATCGTCTTTAATTCTTTCTTTGAGTATCCGTATGTTTTCATAACAGCTTCATTACAGTCAAGAAATGTATGGGTTTCTTTATCATAGATGAAAACGGGATCTGCTATTTTGTTGAATAACGAATGGTACTTCATCCCGCTCACCTTCATATCCTCTTCTGCCTGTTTTCGTTCAGTTTCCTTTGCTTCGATGTCAGCGATACGTTGCCGTAATTCCGCCAAATCCTTAAGCAGTTCTTTTTTTTCTTTTTCTTTATCAGCTTTTGGGGGTTTATTACTCATAGTAATTACTATACAGTAAACAGATCTATAAGTCAAGAAAATTGAGCGTTTCTACTTAATTCTCTTAATGCGCGGTTCAGGTTCACCCACGGTACCCAATTCAATAAACCATCGATAGAATGCATCATTAATCAGTATATCCATGTTCTTACAGTGAGCATCTTCACCAAGAAAACGTTCCATTTTCCTGACAACATACTCGGTTGTCGCTACCAGGTAATCCTTTGCCGGGTCAATGGAGGATTCTATGATATTGTTTTCTTTAGGTTTTTCACCACCTGAGTACGAGAACATAAAACCAGAAATCTGGCACCTTATCTTTGCATCCTGTTTAACATTGAAATTCATCATTCTATAGAGAACCGCACCCTTTACCGTGAATGTATAAATCACCTCTCGGTACATCAGGTCAATAATATCTTCAAGAAAAACATCACCCGCATTCAGGTTTCGCCTCACTGCACTTTTAGGAATAATGGCAGCATCCGCCGATACAGCCCATCGCAAAACATCGGCAGCAAAAGAACCTGCACCGGAATCCTCTCCTTCCCTTGTCAGGTTTGCCAGAGCGTTTCCAATCAATTTCGGTTGGTACTGAAACAACTCAGCAGTTCCCTCTCCTTTTTCAACGCTCCAGCTCATTCCCTCATTTTTTACGAGCAGAAGTTCTGTTGCACCATCGAGTTTCTCTTTGAATACGGTTCTATTTGCAACTTTCAATTCAACAGGTTTCTCTTTTTTCATATCAGTAAAGGGCACAAAAACACGTAAGGAAGAAACATTTTCGGTTTCAACATTGATGGTATTATCTTTCACAATCTCACAAGAAAATCGTGCACGTTTTCCCCATTTTTCCCATCCAGTGATTGCTGCCCAGTACCACTTCCCGTCCCGTGGAAGCTCGGCTGCACCATAAATCTTAAGAGGATACCTGATACTTACGGAATCGGTATCAGAGACAAGCGTCTGTGCTGAGGATTTAAAAATATTTCCACCAACAGTGCCAATATAAAAGGAAACTCCATCAAATTCAATCGATTGAGGAGTTCGCAAATCCTGCAAAATCCTGTAGTACTTCCATGCAACAAGATCTTTCGTCTCTGCAATGAGGTAATTACCTTGTTTCTGGATGAGGAGTAAGAGTCTATCCTTTTTTACGACAACGTCCCGTATGAGTTCATACTCCAAGGAAACAGGTACTATTGAATCACCATCAAAAACAAGCAGAATTGAAGCAGCATTATCAGGAAGACCATCTTTCAGAGCAAGATAGTCAACATATGTTCCTGTGATTAAAGAGAGGACAATCCTGTTATTAAAAAGAAAGGGCGTTATAATACAAAGATTGGGCATCGTAATGAGGTCTCTGTACTCCCATGTCGTACCATCAAAAACAATAATATCTGCCGGTCCCAGGGGATCACTGGTAAAGATCAAATGTTGATCTCGATATGAATTCGAAAGATAAGGATGATATCTTTCAGGAATGTCTTCCTTCTTCATGCTTCTGTAAGCATACGGGAATACATACAACCTGTCCTTAAACGCAAGAAGAGAACCTATGCGAAAAACACTATTATCATCTGTGGGTGATGCATATACAAGCTTCCAGGTATTCCCCTGATCCTCAGAAGCGAGGATCCCACCAAACGCCAATAATTCATTCTCACCAAACTCAAAGTAGCTACCGGTCGCAGCATACCATCTGTTGTTCAGAGTGGTAATGTGATTAACATGGATACCATGGGTAATCGTTCTCTTCTTCTTCCATCCCCGATCGGTAAGAATATAAAGATTGCCAAGCTCCCAATCCTCGGTTGCATCAGGTCCAGGAATCACCAATTTCCCATCAACAACCTGGTATCTGTATATTGCCTCATCGTCAACGGTGAATTCACGTATGAATTTCTTTTCCTTCAGGTCAAAAGATATAATATCGGTTGGACCAGTGTTGATGACGGCATCACCATGACCAATGTAGAGTTTACCATCAAAGATCTTCAAATCGTTTATGCCCCACGCTGCCTTCTCTCCCTCTGCAGTAGGAAATCCTATTGATGAAAGCCTGAGTAGATACATCTGTTCCCCTTCTTCTTCACCCTTCAGTTGAGGAACAAGAGTGAAAAGAAAACAGGCAACGGCAAAAAAACAAATCCCTCGTCTATACATACATTATTTCCTCTTTGATTGTACAGCACATCACTATAAGAGAATTTTGAATCATCGTCAAGTGAAAAAGCACCTTCATAGACGAGAAGAATTTAGGGCTCAAACCACAAATTGCTTGACAATTCTGAAATATTTATTAAACTTCAATAAATATGAAGAGGGATTCTTGAATGAAGCATTCAGTAAAAATTGGTTTTAGTTTTGGTACAACCTCGGGGATAATTACAACATTGGGATTAATGGTTGGATTGTACTCCGGAACTCACTCACGTCTTGCCGTAATTGGTGGTATACTCACCATTGCAATTGCAGATGCACTTTCTGATGCGCTGGGTATCCATATCTCTGAAGAATCCGAAAACAAACACACCCCCAGGGAAATCTGGCTATCAACCCTTTCAACGCTCCTTTGCAAATTTATTATTGCAATAACATTCGTTGTGCCCGTTCTCTTGTTCTCATTAACACCTGCAATTATCATTAGTTTAATCTGGGGACTCTTACTCTTAGCAGTTTGCAGCTATTTCATCGTCAGGGAACAAAAAAAACATTTCTTGAGGATTATTCTGGAGCATGAGTTTATTGCTTTGCTCGTTATTTCTGCAACATACTTTCTCGGGAAATGGATTGCGGCAGTGTTCAATTAATCCCTGCAGAAGGGGATATTACAGCAGGACTACTATACACATTTAAAGCAAAAGGTTAATCCGATTCAGAATCTCCAGTTTCACTTATTGCTTTTTCCTTTAACCTTTTTACTCTCAACGTGTGCTTCTTTTAAGATCTTTTTTGCATACTTGTCAGGATACCCGTCCTTGTATACAATCTTCTTCACACCAGCATTAATCAACATCTTGGCGCAGATAAAACAGGGGTGATTCGTAACATAGAGTGTTGCGCCATCAATATTTGTACCCATCTTTGCAGCCTGAATAATCGCATTTTGCTCAGCATGCACTGCCCGGGAAAGCTCCTGACGCTCGCCACTGGGAATACCAAGTTTCTCCCGCAGGCATCCCCCGAGTTCATCGCAGTGCGGAACACCTTTTGGTGGACCATTGTAACCTGTTGCCAGAATTCTCCTGTCTTTAACAAGAATGGCTCCTACTTTACGCCTTAAGCACGTTGCTCTCGTGGCAACAAGGTTTGTAATTTCCATAAAATAATCATCCCAGGATGGGCGTTTTTCCCTTTTCATAATGTCATTCCTTTCCTGAGGATTTCTATTCTCCCCAGGATTGGAGCTAGAAGCATTGAAAATATCAAAACATTTGAAATTATATGTACAAGGCTGAATACAATTCCTGATATAAGGTAAGCGAGAAATGTCTTCTCGGTCGTGAAGGCAATAAATCCACCAATGTTGGTAATAACGTCATAAAATAAGGTAAGTAAACCTCCAGCAATGCCGAGAATCGGAATTCTTAAAAAAAGAGGAAGCCCTGAAACCGAAATTCTACAAAAACCTCCGGCAACCCCCAACAAGATGCCCCCTATTACCTGAGCAATGAAAAGGGGGGGGAGAGAAGCACCTAAAGGATTGAAGAAGGAGAATATGGCAAAAGAAGTTCCGCCAACTATAAAACCGACAGTGGGTCCAAAAAGCCAGCCAGAGGAGAAGATCGATGCAGACATCAATTCTATATTTGGGATAAAGAAAAGGAGATAACCAAGTGATATCGTCGTCGCTGTAAAAATTCCACTTTGCGCAATTCGTTTCACCCGCAGACGTCTTGTTGATTCTTTCATAATTTCCTTTATTTCAAATCAGCTTTTGAGTTCGACGAACTCTGTAACCCGCAGCTCTATTCTTTCATTTTTTCAAGAAGGAGCTGAATAATTCTATCGGTGGTCACGCCCTCCGCTTCGGCATTAAAATTTGTAATGATTCTATGTCTGAGAACTGGCGCCACAATTTCCTTGATATCCTTAATTCCCGGTGTGTATCGCCCATCAAGAATTGCATGTGTCTTTGCAGCAAGAATAAGGTACTGTGTTGCCCTTGGACTCGCTCCCCAACTTACCCATTCCTTCACAAACTCAGGTGCATCCACAGAACCCGGTCTTGACAGAGAGACAAGACGGACAGCATAGCCCAAAAGCGAATCGCTTACCGGTACCCTCCGAACAAGTTCCTGAAGAGCAATTATCCTTTTTCTATCGATCACCTTCTTCAAGTCATAACGCATTGAACCGGGTGATGTTTTGGCTATCTCTATCTCCTCTTGTTGTTCAGGATAATCAATAAGAACATTGAACATAAACCTATCTAATTGCGCTTCCGGGAGCGGATAGGTTCCTTCCTGCTCAATTGGATTCTGGGTTCCCAGGACAAAAAATGGTTGTTCCAACTTATACGTTACCCCACCGGCGGTAACTTCATGTTCCTGCATCGCCTGAAGCATTGCCGCTTGTGTTTTAGGCGGAGTTCTGTTAATTTCGTCCGCAAGAACAACATTTGCAAAAATTGGTCCTTTAATGAAACGGAAACTTCGTTTCCCGCTTTCCGAATCAACCTCAAGGATGTCTGTTCCTGTAATATCAGACGGCATGAGGTCAGGAGTGAATTGAATTCTGTTGAATTTGAGTGACAGTACCTGGGAAATTGTACTAACAAGAAGCGTCTTTGCCAGACCAGGAACTCCAATTATTAAGCAATGACCACCGGATATAAGTGCTATTAGAAGCTCTTCAATCACTTTGTTTTGTCCAATAATGACTTTTGATACCTCTGCCTTTATGCATTCTTTCGCTTCCTGCAGTTCCTTTACCACTTTAATATCATCTGTTTCCCTTTTCACCTGTTCTCCTGTTCTCCTGTTCTCCTACAAGTTTCCCACACATTTCCACATTTTTGTAAACATCTTCAATGAGATAACGAACTTACCAAATTATTAAACTTAATTCAAGAAAGTGGATAAAATTATTATGTAAACTAATTATGTGTATGAGATAAAACGACTTAAGAAATATCTTGTTTTAATAAGTTATCCACATATCCACATCAGTGTTCTCTGGCAAGCGATATATCAACCAATTTATCTCCGGTGACAAGATTTATCAATTTCACACCCATTGTGCTTCTTCCCAGCGTAGAAATTGAATTAACTGAAATTCTGATTACCTGACCACTTGCCGTTATGAGGAGCAATTCCTCATCATTTATAACTTCCATTGCACTTACCAACCTGCCAGTCTTCTTAGCTATTTTCATACCAATGATTCCCTTGCCCCCTCGATGGGTAGCCCGGAAATCTGAAATGGGAGTTCTCTTGCCATATCCATTTTCCGCAACGCACAGAAGCGTTGCTTCTCTTCGCGCTACTTCAACACCAATAACCCAATCGTCTTTAACAAGATTAATGCCACGGACTCCCTGTGCTGTCCTTCCCATAGCCCGTACTTCTTTTTCATAAAATTTAATTGCCTGACCTTTTGAGGTTACAATAAGAATCTCCTCGTCTCCTTTTGTCAATTTAACATCAACAATATCATCACCTTCTCCAACAGAAGCAGCAATAATACCGCCTTTCCTTGGATTCGAAAATGACTGGAGCGATGTCCTTTTTACAACACCCTGTCTGGTAACAATAAAGATATAGTATGGTTCATCAAAGTTCTTAACAGGAAGAATAGCAGAGATTTTTTCATTTTTTCCCATTGAGACAAGATTTGCGATGGATCTGCCTTTTGCTGTCCTTCCTCCTTCAGGGATTTCATAAACCTTTAACCAGTATGCCTTCCCTGTATTGCTAAAAATAAGAAGGTAGTTATGGGTTGATGCAACAAAAATGTGCTCAACAATATCACTTTCTTTTATGGTAAGACCAATAACACCTTTCCCCCCACGACCTTGTCTTTTATAACTTGATGGAGAAAGTCGCTTAACATAACCTGCTCGTGTTACCGTTACAACCACATTTTCTTCCGCTATAAGGTCTTCCAGTTCTATATCTTCTTCTTCAGCTTCAATGATTTCCGTTCGCCTTTCATTATTAAATTGCTTTTTCATTTCCTCAAGTTCTTCCTTTATGAGCAAATTAATCTCTTTGCTCGAAGACAGAATCATTTTGAAACGAGCAATCTTTTTGATGAGATCGAGGTACTCCTCATCGATCTTCTTTCTCTCAAGACCGGTTAAGCGTGCAAGTCTCATATCAAGAATTGCCTGAGTCTGAATCTCAGTGAACTCAAATTTTTTCATGAGTTCCTTTTTTGCCTCGTCAGTATCTTTCGCCTTCTTAATAATAGTTATAATTTCATCGATATGCTCAAGAGCTTTCTTGAATCCTTCCAGAATGTGAGCACGAGCTTCGGCTTTCGCTAATTCAAACCTGCTCCTTCGTTCTATAACAATTATACGATGTTCTATAAAACATTGCATAAACTCTTTGAGAGAAAGAATTTTGGGAACACCATCAACCAGCGCCAGGAGAATCGCTCCGAAGGTTTGTTTCAATTTCGTATGTTTTATTAACTGATTCACCGTAACTTCTTTTTGCGCATCCCTCTTTAAATCAATAACAATCCTCATCCCATTTCTATCCGATTCATCCCGTAAATCCTGTATCCCGGTTATTCTCTTTGATTTCGCCAGCTGAACGATATTCTGAATCAAGGTGAGCTTATTCACCTGATAGGGAATTTCGGTTATGATTATCTGTTCTTTCCCGCTCTTCAAAGTTTCAAAATGTGTTTTCCCTTGAACGGTTATCTTTCCCGTTCCTTTCATATAGGCTTCCACAATACCGCTTGTTCCAAGAATCATTCCACCGGTTGGAAAATCAGGACCCTTAACATACCTCATTAAGCCCTTAACATCAATTTCTGGATTTTCGATAAGAGCATTCAAGCCATCAATAATTTCACCAAGATTATGGGGAGGAATGTTGGTCGTCATTCCAACGGCGATACCGGATGAACCATTAACAAGAAGATTAGGAAATTTCGAGGGCAGGACAATCGGTTCCTTTAATCTCTCGTCAAAATTTGGCGTAAAATCAACCGTGCCCTTATCAATTTCTGCAAGTATCGCTTCAGCAATCAAAGAAAGCCTTGATTCTGTGTATCGATAAGCAGCAGCCTCATCTCCGTCAATGGAACCAAAATTACCCTGTCCATCGATTAACGGATACCGCAAAGAGAAGTCCTGTGCCATCCTTACGAGAGAATCATATATTGCTACATCACCATGAGGATGATATTTTCCAAGCACATCACCAACAACCATGGCAGATTTCTTGAATGGTTTCGAGTGGAGCAATCCAAGCTCCTTCATTGCAAAGAGAATCCTTCTATGAACAGGTTTTAAACCATCCCGCACGTCGGGAAGTGCCCGGCTGACAATAACACTCATTGCGTAATCAATGTATGAACTTTTTACCTCATCCTCAATATTAACCGAAAGAATCCTATCCCTTCTCATTACTTCCTCTCTATAAATTGCTGGTTTTATTGCTCTCGCGTAACATTATTTCTCCATTCTACAACAAAGTAACAAAAAAATCAAGTGTAAAATCCTTTTAGCATATAAAATCAATACGGGATGTACGGTGTAAGGTCGTTCTCATGCATTGATTAACATTCTCAACGAATGGAACAATACTAACAAAATATATCCGGGCAAAAAAGAAAAAGCGGGAGACGGGGTTCGAACCCGCCACACTCGGCTTGGAAGGCCAATGCTCTACCAAATGAGCTACTCCCGCAGTTTTTTTACAATTCCAATATCAAACAGCAGTTAATTTCCGCACAAGTTATTTTGTTATTGCGAGTAATCTCTCTTTGTCCTTGTGCTCTTTATACTTTTAACTTTTTCCTTGCCGTAACTATGGTGGAGAGGGGAGGATTTGAACCTCCGTAGGCTTCGCCAACAGATTTACAGTCTGCCCCCTTTGGCCACTCGGGTACCTCTCCACGTTCAATTCAGAAACAAAACCAAAGCATTTCTGGAGTAGCAGATCTTGCTCTGCGCTTCTCAACATTTACCTCGTTATATATAAAATTATCTAACGGGGCTGGTACGTTTCGCTATCCATTGCAGCCTAATTCAAAGAACGGCTAAGCCACCGGAGGGAATTGAACCCCCGACAAGAGGTTTACAAAACCCCTGCTCTACCCCTGAGCTA
>SOKD01000166.1 GCA_004376305.1 Candidatus Cloacimonadota bacterium
CGAGAATGACCAGTTCTATGGATGATGCACCAATTGCATCCAATGAATCCCTGAAAACCTGAACAAACGCTTCCGCAGGGAATATCGTATCTGTCTTCGAAAGCCACTCTATGTAATCTGATGTATCGGCAACTGAGTCGAAGCTTATCGAAGCGTAGTAATGAACATCAAGGTAGTCAATAAGATTCAGGTTGGGTTCAATAACGGGACGAATCCAATTCGGGCTGCTTGCAATTGAATAGATGAATTCCAATGGTATCGGACTGGCTTGCTCCATAGCTGATACATACATTGGCACGAGATTGGCGAAATCCTGAGGTGTCCAGAATGAGGAGTCCTGCCATGACCAGCTATTAAAGGGAATACCAAAATGGCGGTAAAAGGTCCAGTATCCCCAGGGAGGGACGGGCCACTGTCCCCCCGCAATATCCGGCTCATTGCCGAGGCTCCATATCGTAACATTGTACGGTTCAGGGTGCCCACGCTGCGCACGGAGCTGGCCCATAGGGGTCATTGTATCGCCGTTCGCATACTCAACCATGCGCCGCCCAAGTGACGTATCGGCAATGTGCATATTGACGGCAAGAATGGGTGTTGCCTGAATGTCCTCGCAAAGCCGAAGGAAAGAATCAACACCAAAATGAACTGAATCTGCAATAATGAACGTGTCGAGGAAATCGACGTAGAACAATCCAGCAAGAGAATCACCTTCCCAGTCAAGATATTCAGCGCCAATGCCACCAAACCTGAGAAGGGATGGTCTTGTTTCTTCAATGAGCGGTTTCGATTCAGAGAGAGGTGAAAAGCAGGCAGTCATCTCATCACCGGAGCCAAAGACATACGGCGAAATGGGAATTTTTGCTGAATCCGGACGGATTATAATTGCACCAGATACCTGCGCTGATACATACGAAAAAAAGAGAATGATCAGCAGTCCACCAATAATCGCCTTCTTCATCTTTTCCTCCAGAAAATGATGTTCGAAAAAATGTACTTATCCTGATTGCTCAACCGAGCCGAATTGCGGTTTCCAAAGCAAAAAGGATAAGCTGCTCCATTGCCTTTGCAAGGGCTTCATCACTCACAAACTCCGTAAAGTTCTCCCCACCACCAACGATATCGGAAACAAGCAGAAAGGACGCGGCTTCCTTCTTGCTCCTGTTCGCAAGGTAATAAATCAGGCTCGTTTCCATTTCAACAGCATCAATCCCCTTCTCCCTTAGCTTCGGAACATAATCGGGAAATGGATTATAGAAAACATCGACGCTTGCAATTCCGGTAAAACGGAGTTTCATATCCATCTCTTGCGCCACATCATATGCGGTTCTGAGTATCTCAAATGTTGCATACGGAGCATGTGGTTCGTTGTCGAGATATGTTTTCGTTGTTCCATCAAAAGGTGATGCAGCGACTGCTGCAATAATATCAAGTGGTTTTATGTTTTCACCAATCCCACCACAGGTACCAATTCTTATCAGGCGCTGAACATCAAGTTGAATAAGTTCTTCAACAACAATTGCTGCTGAGGGACAACCCATTGCTGTTGTTTGCACGGAAACCCTCTTATCCTTATACATGCCTGTATAACCGAACAATCCTCTATTGCTATTTACCAGTTTTGTATTCTTCAGCATCGTGCTTATTTTTTCAGCTCTTCCCGGATCACCGACAAGAAGCACTGTAGAAGCATAATCCTCTTTATCTGCTCTTAAATGTATTGGCATGGAACCTCCTCCGGACTCATTGCTTTGAGTTGATGGTTTACTACGCTCTCATTTTCGCTGGTGATAGAGTGTTTGATCAACAATGTTCACCATATCTTCTCCACTAAGGGAATTATCAAGAAAATCATTGATTTTCTTAACATTTTCACCTGAATTCTCAAGCATTTCGTTATAATTCATATAGATGACGTCAATGTTTGATTGTTCCTTCAACCACGTTTTTATTTCCTCCAGGTGCTGGAGGTACAGTTTCGATAGCTTTTCATCACTTACATCATCGGTAGGTTTATTTCTCCTGACCAGCATCCGCTTTTGTGATGCAAGAATCTCTTCCATCTTTCTGATCATGAAGATTATTCTGTACGAATAATTCCGGGGAAGATACTTCAAGAGCGCAGAAATCATTTTAACAGCTTTTCCCTTTGCATCTTCCAGCCATGCTCTGTCAGTTTCAATTTGCTTCACCCTTTCAAACTCGAAATAACCTTCCGGATTATCATCATCGGCTGTTCGAATTTCATCAGTAAGCACTCTCATGCCACCGCCTTCAAGCATATGCATAAGCATTGAAGTTCCGGAACGCGGCAATCCTGAAACAATAACAATCGTATTTCTATTCATCGCTCTTTCCCTCTATCTCCTTATCTCGCAAGCATAGGAGCATCGTAAGTCAAGATTCCTGCAATGTCAAGGAGAAATCCAAAACACACTTTTATAGCTCAATGCCCATGATGAAATCCGAATCTGTCCCTGCTTACCGGGCTATGCGTTGATGAGTCGAGTCTCCTGCTCATCCATAAATTGATTTGTATAGAGCTTGTAATAGTATCCCTTCTGTTTCAACAGATTATGGTGATCTCCTTCTTCTATAACCCTGCCATCACGAATAACAAGAATCCGGTCGGCTGAGCGAATGGTGGATAACCGGTGCGCAATGATAAAACTGGTCCTTCCCGCAAGCACCTGCTCAATAGCTTCCTGAATAATCTTTTCAGACTCGGTATCAATCGAAGATGTTGCTTCATCCAGCACAAAAATGCGAGGATCTGCAAGAATCGCCCTGGCAAATGAAATCAGTTGCTTTTCGCCTGTTGAGAGACGTCCTCCTCCTTCGCCAACATCTGTTTGATATCCATCTTCAAGGTTCATTATGAAATTATGGGCATTCACCAATCGTGCTGCGCCTTCGATCTCTTTATCGGTAGCTTCCAATTTTCCGTACCGAATATTTTCTTCAATGGCGCCACTGAAAAGATGCGGTGTTTGCAATACATATCCCAGATTGGAATGTAACCATAAAAGTGTCCGTTCACGGTAATCAACGCCATCGATGAGAATTTCCCCCTCTGTTGGCTCATAGAAACGGCAGGCTAAATTGACGATGGTGCTTTTTCCCGAACCTGTTTCGCCCACAAGAGCAATGGTTTCGCCAGCTTTCACATCAAGGTTGAATTGAGTGAGAACCTTTTGTCCACCAGAATACGCAAAGGAGACATTCCGGAATGTAATGTTCCCTGCCATTTCAGGCCATCTATCTTTCTTGGGACTATACGTAGTGCCATATGTTTTAATTACCTGAGCGCTGTCGGTAATATCAGGCTTCGTCTCAATCATTGACAATGTCCTTTCAGCGGACGCCTGTGCAGATTGTAGCTCCGCAAAAATGCGAGCAATCTCCCTGACCGGTTCAAAGAATTGCACCGTGTAAGAGATGAACGCAAGAAGTGTTCCATAACTTATCGTTGCTGCAAGTACTCCTTTACCACCATACCAGAGAGCAAGTGCAGTTCCAATACTTCCCAGAGTCAACACCGCAGGAAGATACATTGATGACAGAACTGCTGCTCGAACAGATGAGTGATACATCGTACTGGTCATAGCCTGAAATTCTCTTAAGTTTTCCTGTTCCCGAGCGAGCGTTTTTGTCGTTTTTGCTCCCGTAATGCCTTCATTGAAACCACCGGTTATACGCGAATTGCTCTTTCTCACAATCCGATACCATTTCAGGATTTTCTTCTGAAAGTACAGACTCAGGACTGCAAGAACAGGCACAACAGAGAGCGTCAGAAATGCTAATTTCCAGTTCAAAACAAACATAACCACTGCCATTGCAAGCATCATAGTAAAACCCCAGATCATGTCAACCAAGCCCCATGCAATAGTATCGCCGAGCCGGGAGATATCCGAGGTCATCCGTGCCATAATCCAGCCAACCTGCGTTCGATCGTAGTAGGTGAATGAGAGTTCCTGTAATCGCTCAAATCCCCGTTTTCTGATATCATAACAGATCCCCATATCAATCTTCCCGGCAATTGCTATGAAAAGCCAAACAACAACTGCCTGCACGATCACCAGCAGAGCAAAGAGGAAACCAAATTTCCACAGTCCCTCAAAAGTTCGAGGAACAATGTAGGAATCGACAGCCAATTTCGTCATGAGTGGAAACACAGTATCAATGCCAGCAAGTATAATGACTACCACTCCCAGAACTGCCAAGTGCTTCTTATATGGTTTCAGGTAACGAAACAATTTCTTCCATAGCTGCCAGTCAAATCGTTTTTTATAGTCCTGTTCTTCAAATACGCTCATTACCATCAACCCTTTCTTTTCGTAATAAATTCTCCTGATGTGCGCTCATGTTCCCCATCTCCGTCCAGCTCTTCTTCCAGCGCACTCTGAAGTGACCAAATCCTTTTGTACAAACCTCGTTGGCGGATGAGTTTTTCGTGAGTACCTGATTGAGTAAGCTTGCCATTCTCCAATACGAGAATAATATCCGCATCGGAGAGGGTTGTAATTCGATGCGAAATAATAAATGTTGTCGCTTTATTACTTCTTTTCTTAAGCGCTTTTCGAATTGCTGCATCCGTTTCTGTGTCTACAGCACTTAAGGTATCATCAAAAACAAGTATCGGATAGTGCTTTATGAGCATTCTTGCCAAAGCAACTCGCTGTTTTTGACCTCCCGAAAGAGTCACTCCCCGTTCACCAACAGGAGTTTCATAGCCCTTATCAAACTCCAATACCACATCATGGATTGCAGCAATGCGAGCAGCCTCTACAATCTCCGTTTCTCTAACGTCCTTCTTTGCAAGACCAATATTCTCCTTTACGGTCCTGGAAAAGAGGAATGGTTCCTGCAGCACAATTCCCACATGTTCTCTCAACCATTTTCTATCTATATCTCTCAGTTCAACCCCGTCAATCTCTATAGAACCCTCATCATAATCATACAAACCAGAAAGAAGGTATACGAGAGAACTTTTCCCTGAGCCGGTAGGACCAAGAATTGCAACAGTTTGTCCCTGCTGAACACTGAAGGAGATATTCTTTAGAATTTTTTTTCCATCATCATAAGCAAATGAAACATTTTTAAACTCAATGTTACCTTTAATGGAACCCCTGTGAGCACCTATTTTCATATCCTCAACCGGCTCATTGAAAATTTCCTGAATGCGTCCCAGGGCAACCAGAGCCTTTCCCAAATCGGTCAGGATTCTTCCCATCTGCCGCACCGGCCACAGGAGCATCCCCACATAGCTTGAAAAAAGAAAGAACGTACCAAGACTGATCATTCCCTGTGATGCCAAGTAGGTCCCCAGAAGAATCACGGTACCAATCTGCATCAGACACATGAAATCAGAGATACCCCAATACCATGCCAGGAGGCGAATCAATCGATAGGTCAAATCTCTGAATTGACCGTTAATATGATCAAATTTGTCAATTTCATATGCCTGACGGGCAAACGCCCTGACCACACGCACACCGCTCAGGTTTTCTTGCAGAATGCTTGATAATTTTCCTTCGGTTTCATCTGAAACCTTGAATGCGCTTTTCACCTTCAAAAAGAAAACGATAGCAAATCCAAATATAAGAGGAACCACGATCATCGAAACAATGGTCATCCTGACATCCAAAACAAACATTATTGGAAGTACAGCCCCTACCATAAAGAATGCACGACCAACCTCGATGAATTGAATTGCAAGGAAACGCCGAATTGTCTCAACATCTGAAGTGCATCGCTGGATCAAATCACCCGTCTGTACTTTTACGTGGTAGTCATGGGGCAGGTATTGAAGGTGATCAAATAATTGTTCACGCATTCTTCTGGCAAATGATTCGGAAGCAATTGCAGACCATTTGCCTTTCAAAAAGAGGAACATCCCTCTCAAAATGGTTAACGCCACAATAGCAATGCCCCCGATCCACAGATTCTTTGCGAGAAAACTCTTTCCGCCAATGTATTGAAAAAAAGATAGTATCCATCCAGGCATCTGCATGGATGTATCTCCAATTACAGAATCAATAACAATCCTGATAATCAATGGAATAAGCAATGATGAGAGCGTTGCCAGACCAACCGCGATTATAGCACCTCCATACTGTGCTCTATTCCCTTTCATAAAACTCAACAACAACTTCACTCTTTTTAACATACCCTCTCTGTGTCCTTTTTTACATTACCTATTATGTAACGTTTACACTATTTTTTCTCCTCCTTCATTCTACTCTCATCCATTTGAACAATGGAAACGACAAAAACGAGCTTGGCAATGAAGTCAAAACAAAGCTACTCTTGCAAAAATGTGCGGGGAAAATATAAACTGTAGTTGCAAGAAGAGAGCAAGCAGACTGAAAGAGGCGTTCAGGTCTGATAACCGAATACGGCATTATTACGTTGTCCATCATCATGCATGAAAGGGATTGACAACGTCTGAATGCAAGATACTCAGGTCAGACCATTATAATTACAAAAATCCTCACAGCAACCTCTCTTCCTAAATCCTATCAGAACGTACGATGCTTTCTCACGCTGTACTCCGATTTATTAATTCCTGAATATAGGGGAATTGACTCTTTTTGTCAAGACTTTTTTGAAACATTTTTTCCTGTTGCATTCATGTGTTCTTCTTGGCTTTATTAATCAAGGAGTACAAATGAATCCAAAAATCGCTTTGCATTCTGCTGAAAAGGTGCTTTTTGTGGCGCTAATGTCGTCAGCTGGTAAAGCCTGTTTCCTACAAGATACAGATGTATCTGATATTCTCGTTTTGTCTGTTCCTCCTTAATGCTTATTTGCCATCCAGGATTTTCCCCTAACGAAATGGGAGATTCTTTCAGTAACGTGCCTTTCATGTTAGCAATTGCTCCTGAAGCGGCATACTTAAGAAGCTCTTCAGCAGTTTTCCCAAAAATGATAGAGTCAGGATAGTCGGAGTATCCTACAAGGTACACAAATTTCTCCTCTTCCAGCATAAAAAGGGTGAACTCAATCGGCCCAATGAATGATTCCATGCTTACTATTTGCTGATGAAGCTCCGAAGGCGATTGTATGCTGAATCCGCCCTCAAATGACCTGAACGTTATCCAATCCGATTGCTTGCATCCAATAGTACAGATAAGCAGGAGCAGGAATATTCTTGTAGTAATTTTCATAACACTCTCCTTTGTTTTCCTACATGATGAACAACAATGTGACATTTCTCTATCAAAGCTGCTCTTTTCAGAAGGCGGGGATAAAGCCCGAATTCGTTATTCATCATTTCGATCGAATTACGTATGAGTATGACTACTTATATCCCTGTTTTTCAGTCTCTGCTGCTCCCATATCTCAAAATTATCAGGAGGATGGATAATCTCAGCATCCGCTCTCCGTTTCAGTTCTACAGCAGTATCCGGACATCCTGTTACGCACAAGCCGCAGCCAATACAACGTTTTGTATCAACAACTGCAATACCGCCTTGCTCTGTAATCGCATTCATCTGACAGCGTTCAATGCACACACCACAACCGGTGCATGTTTCTTCATTAATAACCGCAAAATAGTTTGCCCTCGCAACTGATTCTTCAATCCCATACTTTGTTACGCAGGAGAGTATACCACAGCAACAACCGCAGCAATTGCAAATATAAAAGACCCCTTCAATAATATTCGATACGGTATGAACCAGTCCAATCTTCTCTGTTTCATCAAGAATATTCATCGCCTGTTCCTTTGATATGTCATCAGGACGTGGTGGACGGTCAACAGTTGAAAAGTAGAGACAGTTTTTCAATGGAAACGTGCATTGCCGTTTCTCCACAAGGTCCTGCTGTTTCCGGCAAATACAATCCCGTACGCCAAATGTTCTTCCTGCCTCAAGCATTGCCTTAACATCATCATACGGAAGGATAAACTCTGATCTTACGGTACCCCGAGCGGGAACAACCCGGTGCAGTGCTGGCAGGGGTTTCATAATTCCCACAGCACCTCCATCATCCATATACTCTTCAAAAAGATGTGCGAATTCATGGTCCATTCGTTCAAGATGACCTTCGTATACTCCCACGATAAAAGGAGCTAAACGAAAATATGCTGCACCTTCTTTTTTGTCAAAAAACACCTGCCATCTTTTAGCCATTGAAAATAATTTCGATAGCGCTTCCTTCTCCGGAAGACCAACCCGTCCGGCTATCACCGTAACAGGTTCCATCTCCCCGGTCAATGTGCCCGCAATAATTGCTTCATCGGGAGCAAATATTTTTTTCAACAGAGGAATTTCCACATTTGACGGAGTCCGTGGAAATCCATTGGGAAGCCTGTCAAGTGCATCCGCAAGCTTCTCATATATTTCATCACTCATGTATTCCCCCTTTTGAGTATGGCATAATTGAGGATCACATATCCTTCCCTCCTCTTTAATAATTCTATCACGGCATTATTCCCAAGCTTCCCAATGCATTCTCGATTTCCAAGCATGTATTCACTTTTATCGCCTGCATACCGCAATCGACAGCACCCTGAACATTCACCGGATTATCATCGAAAAGGACAGCAGTATCCGGATCAATCCGCAAAACATCGAGCATCTTTTGATAGACTGCTTTCTCCGGTTTTCGAGCTCCCATCTCAAACGAACAAAACACCTTCTCAAAAACAGTGAGAACCGTTGCATATTTGACTCTCCACTTTTCAGCGTGGATCGCATTTGTATTCGTGAGAACCGCTAATCTGTATCCCGATTTCAGTTCCGTGAGCAGATCCTCAATACCAGGAAGCACTTCAAGATAGAGGTCATTCCATCCGGTGTCAAACTCACTATCACTGATAGTGAGCCCGGTTTTATCCCTTGCATATTTCCGAAAATCCGCTCTTGATATCTCACCTCTTTCAAATCGGCAATACATTTCATCGAATACGAAATTCTTTTGTATCGTTCTCACATCACTGTTGCCTATCCTTGCCCAGTACTGAAACATTCGATCAAAGGAAATGCGAAATATTACATTCCCCAGATCAAAGATAATAACCTGGCAATTGCTCATCTCTCACATTCCCCTTTACATTTCATTGTTTATGTCTATCAAATTCCTGTTCATTTTTCAAGTAAAAAAGGAACGGAAAAAATGCTGGACATAACTTTGCTTTTATGATATGGTGAAGCAATGATAATCAGGAACAGACAAAGTGAAATGTAACAGATGTGGCGCTACAATCCAGGCAGATGACACCTTTTGTCCCGAATGCGGAGCAAAGCTGAATACTGTCCTCAAGTGCCGCTACTGCAGTAGTCCACTCGATGCAGGAGATACGTTCTGTGGTGGATGTGGGAAGGCAGTGATATCTGAGAAACAACAAACGGTAACCAGGGAAGCACCGGTAGCAACCCCAACTGCACCCCCACCCGAACCGACGCAAATCCAGAGAGCCAAAAAAACGCAAAAAGAAACAACACAGTATGTACCACCACCGATCAGGTATGCAGGTTTCTGGGCTCGCTTCTTTGCATTGCTGCTTGATTTCTTCTTTGTACCCATAATCTTTTCACCACTCATTGGGGGTGCCGTTTTTCTCGGCTACTATTTCGGGAGTATGTACGTTTACGTTATCGATCCAGATTACATACCAGCATTTGCTGCAGGTGCAGGTCTACTTACCTATTCCCTTGTATTTTTCTTCTATTTTCTGATAGGACATAGTTTTGGCTCTACAATAGGAAAGAGAATCGTTGGCATCAGGTTGGTCACCTTCAATGGTTCAAATCCTGGTTTCTGGAGAGCACTCCTGAGGGAGACTATCGGTCGTTTTCTCGCCTCGTTTATTTTCTACCTTGGTTATCTGTGGATTGCATGGGATTCCCATAAACAGGGATGGCATGATAAGGTAGCAGGAACATTCTGCATAAGAACCAGATAAAGTGTTCTGTAAAAAGTGCGGGGCTCAATTATGAGAATTTGTATTGTCTCTGATGCATACTATCCCTATCCATCCGGCGTAACAGAGCATGCATATAATCTCGCAAACGCGCTTAGAGAAAAGAACCATTATGTTACCATTATCTCTATCCATTATCCAAAGGAAGAAAAAGAAGAAGGAGTTGAACGGATTGGAAGGGT
>SOKD01000263.1 GCA_004376305.1 Candidatus Cloacimonadota bacterium
ACCGAGCCATTCTGGACCTCGAACTGCGTCCCGGTCTCTAATATCATGACCAAGACTTATGGGGGCAAGATCGTATGATTTTGGCCCCACTTTTTTATGGATAGTTCTATGTTTTCCGTTCAATTGCAATCCCTTTCCAAAACATACCATACAGGTTTTCGCCGCAGAGTAGAGGCTCTTAAGGATATCAGTCTATCGGTGAAAGAAAACGAGATTTTTGGTTTTCTCGGTCCAAACGGCGCAGGGAAGACGACCGCATTAAAGATCATTACCGGATTGATAAAACCAACAAAGGGAGCTGTGCTGGTTTTTGATGCCCCAGTTTCATCTGTTTTGGTACGGGAGAAAATTGGTTTTCTGCCCGAACATCCATCCTACTACGGTCATTTAACCGGGTTTGAGGTGCTCGACTTTGCCTGCGGGCTTTTTGGCATTGCATCATCGAAAGAGAAGATTCATGCATTGCTTGGCAGGATAGGATTGTGGGAGAAAGCAAAGGTGAGAGTTTCTGAATATTCAAAGGGAATGATACAGAGACTGGGTATTGCTCAAGCTCTGGTGAATGATCCGGAACTGGTGATCCTCGATGAGCCTCTGTCCGGGCTCGATCCCCTTGGAAGGAAGGAATTGAAGGATATTATCGTTTCATTGAAAGATGAAGGCAAAACCGTTTTCTTTTCAACGCATATCCTTGCTGATGTCGAAAGGATATGCGACCGTGTGGGTATTCTACATAAAGGGAGGTTGTTGAAGGTGGGGGAACTGGCGGACCTGCTTTCTGAAAGGAAACGGAACGTAATGGTAACGTTTGTCTATAAAGGAAAGAAAGAACAGTCGTTTATTAAGGATGCGAAACGCACGGCAGAAGGCTACTGGAGTGCTTCGGTTGAAACCGAACAGCAGAAGGATATGATAAGGGGATTACTCAAAAGCGGCGCAGACATCATATCGATCATTCCTGAGAGTATGTCCCTTGAAGAGGTCTTTGTTTCTGAAATTGAAAAAGATGAAAATTAAAGCTCTTATTCTGAATACATTCAAGGAAGCAGTGAGAGGGAAGATATTCCTTGTCATTCTTGGTTTCTCGATCGTGCTTCTGGTGGGTACCAAGGTTCTTATCCCGCTCTCTCTTGGCGAAGAGAGAAAGATTATCATGGACATTGGACTGGGAAGCATTTCAATCGTTGGCATACTGCTTGCAATTCTTATTGGTTCGCAGTTGGTGTACCATGAACTTGAGAAAAAAACAGTGTATTTCATACTCTCAAAACCGGTAAAGCGAAGCACATTCATTGTGGGAAAATTCTTCGGTCTTTCCCTCACCTTGCTTGTCGTGGTCATTATGCTTACCGCGTGGTTTTATATTGTTCTTTTCTGGCTCACGCGCTTGCATCCTTTTTCGCTTCTTACGGCAATTCTGCTTTCATATTTTGAAATTGTGCTGGTAACAGCATTTTCAATATTTTTCTCAACCTTCACATCACCAACGGTCGCTTCTGTTTTTACGTTCTTCTTCTTTGTTATTGGACGGCTTGCACCGGATATCCACCTTCTTGCGAGCAACGTGAAGGAACCGGTTACCCATTTCTTTCTCTCGTTTATGTATTACATCATACCAAATCTGAGCAATTTCAATGTGCGGGGAAAAGTTGTTTATGGAGAGCCCATAGCGGGTGATCGTATTATTTTTTCTATTGCCTATGCGCTTATCTATACCATTATCTTCCTGCTGATATCCTGTGAGATATTCAGTCGCAAGGATCTGTAATGAAACAGCGATTTGTTGTATTATCAGTCATAGTGGGTTTCACTCTGCTCTTTGTGATCCAGCGGTCAATTGATGAAGGAAGAGGGCGCGCTGCTCTCCTTGAGGAATTGCTCTACTTTCCATCGGGACGTTTTATAGAGCAAGTTTCGATTGGCTACAATGAGGTTTCGGCTGACCTTGTATGGTTTCGGACAATCCAGTATTTCGGAGAACATCATATGACCGATTATGAATTCACGTACCTGTATCACATTCTTGATATTCTGACAACGCTTGATAAAAAATTTTTACATGCATACACATTTGGTGCTTTGCTTCTGGAACATTCAGCCAGGGAACCAGAGCATGTAGATCTCCTCCTCCATAAAGGTGAATACCATAACCCTCTGCGGTGGGAAATTCCCTTTATCAGAGGTTTTATATATTATGTTTTTCGAGGAGACAAAAGGAAAGCAACACTGTTTTTTCTCAGGGCTTCCGGAAAGCCGCAAGCCCCGGATATGTGCAAACGATTTGCCGGTTTTACTTTTCAAAAAATGGGTGATGCCTATATGGCTTTTAAGTTATGGCAGGATATATATGAAAACTCGAATAATTCATTTGAGAGGGAAACTGCACTTCGATCGATGAAAGAGATGGCAATGCTCATACAACGTGACAGTTTGAACGTTGCTTTGCAGCGATTTGTTGATAAGAGGGGAATAGTGCCGGGAAGTCTCAAGGAAATGGTCGATGGCGGATTTATTGCTGACTATCCCGAGCATCCTTTTGAGGATGAATACTTCTATATTGACAGAGAGAATGAGCGTATCTGGTGCAGTTATCTTGACCGGGTGCATTCCCCCATTCTGGAGAGGATGCTTGAAATGAACGACTCTTCTCGTGGAACACCCATAAATGACAATTAATAGAGGGAAATGCTGAGGAGAGAAAATACACATTAGTATTCTGTCACGCAAATAGCTTTACAGTATTTGTCATATAGAAAGGATTACTCAGAATGACACCTTTTTCAAACCTGTCCTCAAGAGAAGCGAA
>SOKD01000077.1 GCA_004376305.1 Candidatus Cloacimonadota bacterium
AGCAAAGAATGGAAAGGTTCTGTCGGAGACCGATTTCGAAATCATTGGTGGCATGGATTTTGGAACAAGTAACTACGGACACAGTATTTCCGGTTTCTTGCTTGATCATGCAGGTTTTGCAGATCTTGAGAACGTTATTTTGCTCTCATTCATATATGAAGCCTGTGGATTTACTAATGGAGGCATTGCTCTCCTCTGGACTGGAAAGGAACTTATCTATGGCGTCAAAGGGACAAGCGTAAGCGAAGCAGGGGAATTTCACCACTATTATGATATTTACTTCCCTGACCAGATAGAAGGTTCGCCCGATTATCTCATCCTCGTCGAAATGACCGATGAGTATATAGATGATAACTATCAAAGGGTAGAAACGCATGTATGGCTATACTACTGGGACGGCAAAACATTGGAACAGGTATATGAATAAATTCAAGCAATGATTTCATACTTTGTTCATAAACGTTAATCATGAGAATTTTTATTCTATCCAACAGTATCCGGACAGAAAAGATTACTGCCATAAAAAAGGGGGAAACAAGTGCTTGGAAAAGCATGGCGAATTGCTAAAATTAAAGGGATAAACGTAAACATCGATCCAAGCTGGCTCATCATCTTCACACTCGTCACATTCAGTCTGGGCAATTTCTATTTCCCGAAAATGTATCCACAGTGGACAACATTCATGAACTGGCTCATTGGCGTAATAACAAGTATACTTTTCTTTGTTTCTGTTCTTCTCCATGAATTGGCGCATTCGCTGGTGGCAATACGGCAGGGAGAAAAAGTAAGAAGCATAACCCTCTTCATTTTTGGAGGAGTAGCCCAGATAACAAAAGAACCCGATAGTCCGGGAAAAGAATTCCTTATGGCAATTGCGGGACCTATCGGCAGTCTCGCCATTGCATGTTTCTTTTTTATTATCTGGATAATCTTCCACACCACAAACCAACCAGTTGCAGCAATTGCCACCTACCTGTCTCTCATTAATATCATTCTTGCTATTTTCAATCTTCTACCGGGTTTTCCAATGGACGGGGGTCGGATTCTGCGTTCAATTATCTGGAAGGCAACGCATAATTTAAAGAGAGCAACATTCGTTGCATCCACACTGGGGAGATTTCTCGCTTTCGCACTCATCATCTCAGGTATCTGGCAAATCTTCTCCGGAAACTTCATCGGTGGATTGTGGTTTGTTTTCATTGGCTGGTTCCTGCACAATGCCGCCATGGTGAGTTACCATCAGGTAATAACCCGGGAGATGCTGCGCACACTCAGGGCAGAGGACCTGATGTCTCCGAACTTTAAAAAAGTTGCAAGCGATATAACGGTTGAACTTCTAATAGATGAATATCTTTTCCATGGTCATGGACGCAATTTCCTTGTTATGGATAATAACGAGTTAAAGGGCATTGTGTGCCTTGAAGATATAATAAAAGTTTCGCGTGAAAAAAGGAGAAAAACATTGGTAAGCTGCATTATGACTCCAAAGGAAGAATTACATTCAGTCTCTTCTGGTGATACCGGAGAAGTCGTTTTATCGCAGCTCAGTGCAAAGGATGTTCATCAGGTACCGGTCATTGACAATAATATTGTCAAGGGAATTATATGCCGGACAGATATCATTAGAATATTGCAATTACACCATGATCTGGGAATATAGAACATCCTTCAAGAAGGATGTTTCACAAAACAGATAAAATATGAAAATTGCTTTAGTATCTTTACAATTTGAGGAAACTGCTACAGGCGGTGGTGGCGTGCATGTAAAAAACATCAGTGAACAATTTTTAAAAGAAGGCCATAGTGTTACTATAATTTCAATTCATACCGCAAAGACGGTGAACCAGGCTCATTTTGTAGAAACCGATGTTCCCTATAGTATTCAGAAAAGAGACGCGCTATCGGTCGTCCGTTTACTTATTGATAGAGACATTTCCCAGCCTTATGTTGGTGAAAAAGATGTTGAATTAAACAGAATAGAAAGATTTGCTGGTGCAGCTATAAAATGGATAAAAGCGAGACAGAGAGAATTTGATGTAGTAAATTTGCACGGTCATCATATCCTCCCTGGTCTTATGGCAAAAGAACTCCGGTGTGAGGGAACAAAGATCGTGTCCACTATTCATGCACTGGAATCTACCTTTATTTCGCACAGTGGTGAATCACTCGGTTCTTTCGATGCTTGCCGGGAGATGCTTACAAGGCTGAGAAAATGGGAAGGTATGAGCCGTTTTGCGGATCATATCATTGTGAACAGTCCCATGGTGCGAGATGATTTTCAGGCAATTCTGAAAGACCAGAATGTGGATGTGAAAAAATGCTCGGATAAGATAAAACTGATATCCAGTGGCTGCAACGAAGCTTTTCTGATGAGTGATGAAGAAATCAAGCAAAAACTTTCTCGTTTTCCTGAAAAGATAAACATGATCACTTTCTGCAGAATTGACCCGAGCAAGGGTATAGAGTATTCAATAAACGGTGCAAAAGCTGCAGCAAAATGCTGCTCCCACAAACTTCGTTTATTCATTATGGGAATACCTGCTTCGGATGAGTATCTCATAAAGCTGCAGACAGAATTGGATGAAATACCTGATAATCTCCAGATAAAATTTGACCTATTTAATGCCATTAGCCCCGATAAAGAGAAAAAGGAAATTCTGGATAACAAACATATCTATATACTACCGACACTTAAGGAACCATTCGGCATGTCTATCATTGAGGCTTCCGCAAGGGGGGTAGTTGTGTTTACTGTAAAACCGGTCGCGAAAATCTCTGCGCTGATGCGCAAT
>SOKD01000149.1 GCA_004376305.1 Candidatus Cloacimonadota bacterium
TTTCTTTCCTCCTTTGCTGAAAAGATGATGATAAGCTCATAAATTCTCTCTTAATGTGAACATCAGATAATATCGGTATATCAAATTCATTCCGGACCTTTTCAAGCATTTTGAGACCCTTCTTTAGTCCTGGTCCCTGATATGAAGTAACTTTCCCCCGATTGTCCTTTTTGAAAGATGATTTGAATATAAAGGGGATGGATAATTTGTTTGCTATTTTTTTGATTGCCGATGCAGTCTTCATTATCACATTTTCATTTTCGATCACACAGGGTCCAGAGATGATGAAAAATGGATTTGCTTTTCCGCCAATTTTGATATTGTGGATCCTTATAGATCTAATCATTTTCGTTTCTTATGTCTCTTTATGCAGGCTTCAATTAATCCAGTAAAAAGGGGAGAGGGTTCTTCGAGAAAAGACTTGAATTCCGGATGAGCTTGTGTTGCCACGAAGAAAGGATGGTTATTAATTTCAATAAATTCAGTGAGGTTTACATCGTCAAGTCTTGTATGGTAACCCGATATTATTAAGCCACTATCCTCAAGAAAATGAATAAAGTCAGGGGAGACTTCATATCGGTGCCTGTGCCTTTCAAGTATAGTGTTCTTTCCTATCGGGGTCCGCCCAATTCTGAAACGCTGTTCCTTTTTTCCAAGCATTTCCTTAAGTTGCTCTTTGTCTTTTAAAAGGCGACCTGTCTTTTTATAGAGAGAAAGTATGCGTGAATTTTCCTTTAATACTGCTGCATAGGTACCAAGTCTCATCGATCCTCCAAATTTGTCATTTTCGATGAGTTTTTTCTGAGCGGGGAGGATATCGATTATCGGATAACGTGTTGATGGATTGATTTCGGTGGAATTTGCTCCCGTGAGTCCGCAGGTATTTCGCGCGAACTCGATAACCGCAAGTTGCAGTCCAAGACAGAGACCGAGAAAGGGGATCTTTTGTTTTCGCGCGTATTCAATAGCTGATATTTTCCCTTCTACTCCAGTTTCTCCAAAACCACCGGGGATAATAATGCCATCGAACGATGAAAGGTCTTTCAGTTTAAATTTCTTGTTTTCTATGAATTTTGAGTTTATCCATTCTGTTTCTACTCCAGCTCCAAGATTTGCTCCGGCATGAATTAATGCCTCGTTGATGGAGATATAAACATCCTTAAGGCTGTAATCACCAATATCCAGGTATTTACCCACTAAAGCAACTTTTACTGTTTTAGGTGGGTTTTCGATATTCCTTACGAGTTCTTCCCAGTGTTTGAAGTGCCATTTTTTTCGTTTTTTTATCCCGAATTTTTTCAGTATCTTCGTTCCGAGTTTTTCCTTTTCGAAATTCAGTGGTATTCTATAAAGAGTTGAAATATCAGGTGATGAGATAACAAATTCACTCTGAATATTTGCATAAATTTCAATTTTCTTTTTCCTTACATCATCGAGGGGTTCTCGTGCCCGACAGAGGATAATATCGGGGAAAATCCCGTGTTCACTTAAGCTCTTTATTGCCTGTTGTGTTGGTTTCGTTTTCATTTCTTTTATATGAGATGGGATAGGGAGGTAGGTAATTAAGATATAGAGAACATTTTTTTCGCCGATCTGACGTTCAAGGCTTTTTGCAGCAAAGAGAAAGGGGATATTTTCATAATCACCGATTGTTCCCCCGATTTCAACAAGGGCGAAATCGAAGTTATTTGAGGCTACTTTCAAACGTTCAAGAATCTCGTTTGGGATGTGAGGTATGAACTGGACCGTCTTTCCGAGGAATTTCCCCGCACGTTCCTTTTGAATAACTGAATGGTATACCTGTCCTGTTGTAATATTGTTGATCTTAGAGATGGTTGTACCGAGAAGACGTTCGTAATTTCCAAGATCCTGGTCGATTTCCCCTCCGTCATCGGTTACCCAGACCTCTCCGTGTTCTGTTGGGCGCAATGTACCAGCATCAACATTTATATAGGGATCTATCTTAATTGCTGTGGTTTTGAATCCATATTCCTTTAGGATTTTCCCGATTGATGCAGTTGCAACCCCTTTACCTACGCCACTTATGACTCCTCCAGCAACGATAATGTATTTTGTATTCAAATAATCTCCTCCAAATTTTGAATGAATACTATCACCAAATATTTTCTTTGTCAACCTCTTTTTCAGACCGCATTTGTTGAACCCCGGAGACGCAGATGGGCTGAAGGATGTAATGGTGAAAGGGTGCTTTGGAGAATCGGAGGAACAGAGAAGATTTTGCTTGAAAAAAAACAGGCATTGTGGTATTAAACGAACAATGGTTTTAAAATCGATTATCCTCGGTATCATTCAAGGTTTAACTGAATTTCTCCCTGTATCAAGTTCCGGACATCTTGTAATTGTCAAAAACTTAATGGGGTTCAAAAGCCCTGGTGTCTTTTTTGAGGTTCTTCTTCATTTTGCTACGCTTCTTGCTATTATTGTTGTATTTGCAAAAAGGATAGGGAAAATTATTAAATCTCTTTTTTCTGCAAGGATCAGGATGAAAAATGGGCATTGGATCGTTACAGACAAAAATCTGCGGTTTTTCTTCTACCTTCTATGGGCATCAATTCCATCTGCTCTCGTGGGTATTTTTCTTAAATCAAATATTGAGAAACTGTTCTCACAACCTTTATTTGTTTCAATAATGCTTCTCATAACTGGTTGTGTTCTTTTTTCACTGCGTTTTGTAAGAAGCGAAAAATTACATGAACACAATGCTCTTTCTTCGACGATGATTGGGATTGCACAGGTTTTCTCAATTCTCCCGGGAATTTCGCGTTCA
>SOKD01000324.1 GCA_004376305.1 Candidatus Cloacimonadota bacterium
TATGACGGTTGTATCCACGCTTCCCTGGTCAGCTCGCGCAGCAAAATATATTATGCTATCATTCGATGGGTCGAACCTGATGCAAAAGAACTTTTCATGATTGAAGATCGTATCGATCAGCGTCCAGGTAAACCCGCAATCAGCAGAGCGGTAAATGGCATGAGCATCTGAGATACCGGTATGATCCGATAGATACACGATATTGTTGACCTGTTCCGATAGTCCATCAATGTCAAAAAACGAGGTTGAGCTGGGATACCAGTTATTACCGCCATCCGGCGTGTAGAACAGGGAATCATTTCTCACTACAAGGGCAGTGTCCGGAGCGGTATAGAGCACGATATTGGGATTGCTGTAGCGAAAATCCTGAACAAGTATCCAGGAGGTTCCATCAACAGTTCGCCAGAGATGCCCGCCATCAGATGTCGCAAGAGCGAGATTGTTATTTGCAGGGTCAATACCGATCCGCCACATAATGCCCGCTTCAGGACCAACCCAGTCCCAGGTGAAATCGGTTCTTCCCTCGGTGAATGAATGTACCAGAATGTTATAGCGCTGGGGAGATGCAATCTTTGGAAATCCAGCAAATGCAATGGAAGTGGTGATACATACAATAATGGAAATAAAAACAAAAAATCGCCTCATTCTTGCCTCCTTCCAAATGATCACATCGATTTATTGATTAAATACCTCGCAATCAAACGAAGCTATCTGATAAGCATAATCTTTTCACAAAAAATAAATCCGCTCTCAGGGATTTCCATCCGGATGAAGTAGATTCCATGGGACAATTGCCTGCCGCTATCACTGGTGCCACTCCAGGTAATGAGATGCTGTCCTTGCTGCAGGGTCCCATTTACCAGGCGTTTTACTTTTCTGCCGCAAATATCATAAACCGTTACCTTTACCTGTGCGCTTTGTTCTATTCCGAGAAGGATGTTTGTCGTATGCTGCATGGGTGAAGGATAAACCGAAAGGTTGTAGGATACAGGCTCAATAAATTCAATCTCTTTCTTTCCCGTGATATGGTCACCTTCTATATTAACATCATCCACGTAAATGCCTTCAGCGATGTCATCGTTATCTGAAATAAAGGAGAAACAAAGCTGCACTTGTTCACCAGCAGGGATATAGGAAAGGTTGTATTCTTCACGAAACCAATCATTCCAGATGGTGAGTGTTGAATCAAGCGCCCCACCACTTCCTATGAAATCAAGCGTATCACTTTGGGATTGGCGTTTGATAATGACATATAAACCATCGGTTCCATAGTTTGTGAACTCATACCATTGCCAGAATGTAAGCCGGGTATTCGGTCCTATGTGAAATGGAATGCTCCACAGGCTGTCGTTTGAATTTGATTCGTATGTATGAGATGATTCAATGCCACAGTACCAGCTGTAGTTTCCTGAATGTTTTCTGTACGAAGACAGGTGCCAGTTGTCGGTTTGACCTGCATGGGTCCATTGTGATGTGCCTGACTCCATATCATCTGAAAAACCAAAATGACCAATAGCTACGATCAATGAACCTGGAAAAACATAACTTTCAGTGGTTGAGATACTGTGGTTAATGAGACTCATGTGTGGGTCGGGGCATGAGGCGGAAATGGAAAACGAGAGCATTCCCGATGCTGAATTTTCTGGAGGAATGGATGTCCAGAATTGATTTCCACCTCCGGTAATTGACAAATAGGGATCAGGGATGGTGAAGACACAGTTGACGTCGTAACCGTAGCCATATCCGGTGTTCATAAGGGAATAGTAGAGATCTACCGATTCTCCGGGTTCAAGGATACCGTTGTTGTTCTCATCGTTCAGACTGTCACTGCGTATGAAGAGAACCGGTTTTGCGATAATCTGATTTGTAAAACTATTCCAGGTTCCTTCAATCGATGTGGCGAGCAGGTTCAGTTTTGTCACATCACCGTTTTCGCAGTTTGATGCGATAGAAATGGACATCGTGCACTGGATGGAACTCTGTGGGGTAACCGTTCCGGAATATACGTGAACACTATCAAGGAGTGTTACAAATGCATCATCGGTGCTGAGCAGAACAGTAGGATTCGTTACATTCTGTGTACCAAAATTTTCCATCTCTAAAAGCATGTACGCGCTTTCACCGGGATTAAGTAATCCATCATTGTTGCCAGAAATATCGTCCTGGATCGTATGGGTGAGGTATGCAAGATAGGGACCCAGTAGCTTTGCGTAGACTGAATCAATATGTGGCAGAAAATTTCCAGCCGTTACGGTTACGGTGATCATTCCCGCTGTAGAGATAGTGATTGTTGTTTTGAATTCACCTAAAACATTCGTATAACCTCTCTCATACATATCCGCGGTATTCATAAGACAGACAAGCGCATCTTCCACCGGCAAATCATTACCATCCCGAACAACGACCGTAACATCCATGCCATTCTGGAACGTGTCAGGATAGGAAACAGAGAGTTGCCTGGGAATATCGGTCCAGACGGGCATTTCAGGGTCTCCGAGCAGGTTCAGTTGATACTGGTGCCATCGGTAAACATTTTCCTGTCTTGAGCGGGAAATGTAGAATGCCTTATCCATGGAAAGTGCGCTGCCAAGGTTATTCAAACCTTTGCACAGCAGCATATTATAGAATGTAGCATCAAATCTATCAGAGTATCCGAATCGAGGATTGCCAGGAGAACCCCATCCGTACCGTGAATTGCCAATGAATGCCACACCACCGCCATTTGGATTGTTAACGAAGTGCTCGGCGATTGAATTGTAATCAAAGGCAGCAGCCCAGCAACCA
>SOKD01000016.1 GCA_004376305.1 Candidatus Cloacimonadota bacterium
GCAGTGGTGAATATTTGACCCTTCTTGGTTGGAATTGTCGTATTCCTTTCTATAATTTGCGTCAACATTCCTCCAAGGGTTTCTATTCCAAGCGTAAGCGGTGTTACATCAAGCAGAAGAACATCCTTAACCTCTCCACTGAGAACAGCACCCTGTATTGCCGCACCCATAGCAACAACCTCATCCGGGTTAATACCTTTATGGGGTTCTTTACCAAAGAGCTCTTTTACCACTTCCTGCACCTTTGGCATTCTTGTCATACCCCCAACAAGAATAACTTCATTAATATCCTTTGCTGATATTTTCGCATCATCAAGAACCTGTTTGACAGGAAGTTTCATTCTGTCAATTAGATCCTCAACAAGACTCTCAAGTTTAGCCCTTGTTAATTTCATATCAAGATGTTTTGGACCTTGACTATCTGAAGTTATGAAAGGAAGGTTTATGGATGTTTCCAATGTTGTTGAAAGCTCTATCTTTGCTTTTTCAGCACTCTCGCGCAAACGCTGTAATGCTCTTTTATCGTTTCTTAAATCAATACCATTATCCTTTCTAAACTCATCGGCAATCCAATCAACGATCCTCAGGTCAAAATCATCTCCTCCAAGATTTGTATCACCACTGGTTGCTTTAACTTCAAAAACACCATCACCTATCTCAAGAATTGATATATCAAATGTTCCTCCACCAAGGTCAAAAACAGCTATCTTTTCATTCTTCTTCTTCTCTAATCCATACGCAAGGGAAGCTGCAGTTGGTTCATTGATAATCCTCATAACTTCCAATCCTGCAATCTTCCCGGCATCCTTCGTTGCCTTTCGTTGTGAATCATTGAAGTATGCTGGAACAGTAATAACTGCTTTTGTGACTTCACCACCAAGATACTCCTCTGCTGCTCTCTTCAAGTACCTCAACAACATTGCTGAAATTTCAGGCGGCGAGTACTGCTTTCCAGCCATTTCAACGCGAATATCTCCACTGGATGAGTCGAGTATACTGTACGAGACCTTTTTCATGTCTACACTTACTTCATTGTACCGTCTTCCCATGAAGCGCTTAATTGAATAAATTGAATTCTCAGGATTGGTAACCTGCTGCCTTTTTGCAATGATTCCCACAACTCTTTCTCCGTTATCTTTTACTGCAACCACGGAAGGAGTTGTTCTGCCACCATCAGGATTCGGGATAACCGTTGGCTCACCACCTTCCATCACTGCGACACAGCAATTAGTTGTTCCGAGATCAATTCCTATCACTCTATCCTTCGCTGCCATTTTTATCATCCTCCTTTTTCTCCTCATCTTGTTTTGCAACAGTAACCCTTGCCGGACGTATAATCTTATCCTTCAATACATATCCCTTTTCTATTTCATCGATTATGGTCGAGGGCTTATGTTCCTTGCTTTCAATGGCAAGGTAGGCTTCATGTTTGTACGGATCAAATATTTCGCCAATGCTGTTGAATGATTGTACGCCTTCCTTCTCAAGAATATCTTCTAATTGCTTGAGTATAAGCCTCACACCATGCACAATTTTTTCCACATTATCCGTATTTTCACCCGCACTGATAGCCCTTCCAAAATTATCAATTACTGGCAGGATACTCACGATTAACCTTTCATTGGCGTATTTTATTATCTCTTCTTTGTCTTTCATCATCCTTTTTCGCTGATTATCCATGTCAGCAAGAGCGCGTATGTACTTATCGGTATAGTCCTTTATCTGTTCATGAGCTTTTTCCAGTTCCTTTCGCATCTCTTCTATCAGCTCATCCTTTCTTTTATTCTCACCTTTCTCTTCCTCTGCTCTGTGTTCTTTTTCGATCAACATTCCTCCCGAATTGTTAAAAATATAATAAAAAAATGGCGTTTTGTCAAGCCACTTTCGAATTTTTACGAATTTTGTTTATTAATATCCTAAATATTTGCCAGAAAACAGCAATTCTCCCACTCGAACCGTAATATTTCGTATCGATATGGTGAGTAATCTAATATCGCTTACTTTAGGAAGCAGAAAAACAGTATATATTCCCTCTTTAACTCTTTCAATATAAAGAAGATAATAATCGTAAACAAGTGTAATCTCCCTTAGTTTGGTTTTCTGGCGGTCAGAGAAAAGCATCAGAAATTTGAGAAAGGTATTGATTTCCTTTTCAGAAAACCGCGTTTCCTTTTTGAGGATAATATTCGTAAAAATCCCTCCCTCAATGATTCCACAGAAAAGCAAATTGGGTAAGTTTTCGATGATGCGCCACAATTTTTCTTTCTCATTTTCTTTCTCGATAATATTTATTGTCAACAGACCTTCCTTTAACTCAAGAATGTTTTCCATTGCCTTATCGCCTTTTATATCATCAAAACGCGCCCTCTGGAATTCCCCGTTTCTGTAAGAAAACGAAGCGTAGTGCTTGCCTGAGATGATAATGAAATTCCCACTCAGTTTTCTATTCGCTATCTGTTTGACTCTCTCTCTCAAGTCTATGTTCTTTAAATCAACGGTAACTTTCATTTAATTTACAAAGTTAAGTATTCGTTTCCATCTAATTTTCTCCCCTATTCGGAAGAATGGTATATCCCGTTCCCATGACCAGTAAAGGATCAGTGGTTTCCCAAGCACAGAACCACTATCAAGAGGACCCCAGAATCGGGAGTCATCAGAATTGTCCCTGTTATCTCCCATAACAAATATATGACCCTTCGGAACAACAATGGGTCCAAAGTTGTCCCTGCAATATCCTCCCACGAACCGGAACTCCCCGTTCTGCCAATCCTGTTGATACGCTGTGTTATGAGCCCCTGGCAAAGGAGGAAAATTGCGTAGATCTTTGTGAACCGCATGGGATTCAAATATCCTATTGCTATTAAGATACACATTCTTTGCCCTGACTTCGACCGTATCACCGCCAATTGCAACGCACCGCTTTACAAAGTATTTTTTAGTATATGGCGAAATGAATATCACAATTTCCCCGCGACGTGGTTCTCTGAATTCAAGGATGTTTTTTTTGGTAAAAGGTATGTGAATACCATATACCATTTTATTAACAAGGAGAAAATCGCCTATGAGTAGTGTATCCTCCATGGAGCCGGAAGGAATTTTAAACGCCTGAATAAAGAATGTTCTGATTATCATGGCAATGACAAATGCCCAGATTACGGATTCAACCCATTCCCTGAATTTCGATTTTTGCTTTAGTGTTTTCACTGTTTCTTTATCCATGAATATGCTCTTTTATCATAGAACCGTATTTCTGTCAATTTAAATCTGAATCAAGCTTGCTTGAGCATTCTTTCGATCTCATCAATTTGATGATCAATGTCTGCAGTAATGCCCGATCCAGTCCCTTTTACATAGGCAACGTGTTCTTTTTTATCATAGAACAATCTCAACTCGTAAGCGGGAAAGATAACCCTTGCGAATATTCCAGCCATAAAAAAGAAAAATGAGATATACAACAGTGGTACACCATCATCCCTTTTGTAGTATATACCGCTCACCTCATTAACATTACGCAAAATCAGGTTTTTTCCCATGACGGTCGCTGGCTTATCGGCAATCAGTTTTGCTCTGTTTTCCCATCCTGCTCTATCCATACCCCTGTAATAAAGTTCGGTATTTGGCACAATATCGACGACCTCTTCTCCGGTAAAAAGTTTTCCAGTATAAACGGATCGGATCAGAAACATCCCATCAATACCATCAATAGAAAAGCTTCTGCCTGCTTCAAGATGGAGTATTGTATCTCCAATAGCAATATCAAATACCTGGTTATATCCCATCTGGTAAAGGGTTATTCCTTTGAATCTCAAAGGTTTATTTACTTCCACGAGCTTCGTTTTTTCCACTCCATTGTATCGAACAATCAGCGTGCTCTTATAGTCTTTTGGGAAATAGCGTTCCTTGATCAAAACATATTCCATTTCGTAATTCCTAAGCTCAAGTTCTATTTTATCCACCTTATCTGGATTGAAGGTTCTAAAAATTTGATACACTCCCATATCCTTGCTTGAGAGAAAAATATCCTCTTTGTCACCAATCTTTAAATCAATCTCGCCATCAAATTTTGTCATTGCAGAAAGAGTGAATCCAATTATGGAGACCCCAAGAAAAAAATGAAAGAAGAGGGAAACGTACCTTCTTCTTAAACCCCTTGCACTGAAAATAAAAGTGCAATTTTTATCATCAATCAATTTCCTGTATCGAAATCTTCGTTTTTTCAAAACAGTTGCTACGGCAGCGAATCCACCTGCGACTGATACTTCCCTTGCATCTCTGGGTTTGTCTTTCAAGAAAGCCATTTTCCTTTTCTCAAGCAGGAACCCCCTCAATACACCAAGAAAGAGATTTATGTACAGAATGATACCCGCAGTAATAAAATACCATGAGTGAAAAATGTCAAGAATACCCAAGGGGATTAGTTTTGAATACAGAGCGGAACCAAAAGCTTTTTTATATTCTTCGTATGTCCCACCCTGAGGAAGAATTGTTCCCAGGAACATGAAGAAGATGAGAATAAAAAGTGTAATAAGCGTCAATTTTGTTGATGTCAATAATCTGTACAGCTTCTTAAAGATATTTTTCATCCTATTTACTCCTCTAAAAAGCGTGCAAACTCGGGATATTGAGCAACTGCGTAATCCAGTTCACTCCCAGGAAAGTGAAAATCATACAGATAAAACCCAGTATAACAAGTACTGATGCTTTCCAGGTCGTCCACCGTGGTGTTATCTTCGCATGGAGATACAATGCATAAACCAACCAGGTGATGAGAGACCATGTTTCCTTTGGATCCCACGACCAATATACCCCCCAGGCTTCTTCTGCCCAGGCTCCACCAGAAATGATACCATAGCCTAAAAGCGGAAAACCAAGTAATATGAGATTATATGACGTTCTATGAAAGAGCTTCTTCGCGGATTCAGTGAGTTCATATCTCCTCGCTCGTGAACCGAAAAGGAGAAATGCAATTTCAATGCAAAATGCAACAACAAACGCTGCATATGCAGAAAAGGCAGCAATAACATGCCAGGCAAACCATTTGCTTTGCAGAGCTGGAGGAAGCGGTCTGGGTACAGATGAAAGGCCAAGTATCGCATATAACGAAGCTGCAATGACTATTGCCGTAACAAAAATGCCTGCAAGCCGCACTTTTCTTTTCCACTCCACAAAAAGATAGGCAATCACAACCGAAAAACTGAACCAGGAAAGGGCTTCGTAGAGGGTCTGAAAAGGTGGATGTCTTGTTTGAATTATCCGAATGATAATAAGCATGATGTGCACAATAACACCAAGCGTTAATACGGACGAGGCAATCCTTCCCCTTCCCAGGAATTGAGGAAAAACAAGGTACACGAGATAAAAAATAAAACTTATCGAATAGAGTGCGACAACAACAAGAAAAAGATTTAGTTCTAAATTCAATAGGTTCATATCTTTCCCTGCTTATTCATGCATATTCCTTTACAAAGACAGCGCAACCTATCTCTCTGAACTCCCGATAATGTGCTTTTCTAAAAACTGATAAACCTTTCTTAATGCTTCCCCCCTGTGACTGATTTTGTTCTTCTCGTCTATTGAAAGCTCCGCAAGCGTTTTCCCAAGTTCGGGCGCAAAGAAAATGGGATCATACCCAAAACCATGAGAGCCTTCCTCAGAAGTTGTTATCCTTCCATTAAGCACACCTTCAAATTTCTTAATAGAGCCATCAGTGAAAGCAAGCACCATAACACATCGAAACCGGGCTGTCCTTTTTTCCTCTTCAATTCCTTTAAGAAGCCTCAGGAGTTTTGTATTATTATCAGCGTACGTCGCGTTCATACCCGAAAACCGGGCAGAAAAAATTCCAGGTTTGTTGTTGAGAAAGGCAACCTCTAAACCGGAATCATCAGCAAGAGCAATTTTATGCGTTGAGGAGGAAAATACTGTCGCCTTCTTGCATGCATTCTCATAAAAGGACCCTCCATCTTCCTGAACGATAGGAAGGCCCTTTATGTCTTCAAATGTAAGGATCCTTACATCTAATGCTTTGAGTGAATGCTTAATCTCGGTTATTTTACCACTGTTTCGTGTTGCAAGTACAAGTTCTATCAAATCATCAAGGTGTTTTTGTTACTTCAGTTACAAATGCATCAGAGTAGAATCGGAGGATTGTTGCCCGGTAACTATTGGCTTCATTTTTCGTGGAAAAATCTCCAACCCTCACCTTGTAATACGGTGCAATATATTTCACATATACTGGCTTGGCAAAAAGAGAAACTGCTCTTGCCTTTCTCTTATTTGCGCTTGCAGAACTATAGAATGCTCCTATCTGTATCCTGTATACTGTTGTCGGTTCAGGTGGAGGTGGAGGTGCTGTTACAACCACTGTTGTCTCTTCAGCTACCTCCTCGACTATCTCCTCGAATTCCTCAAAAATTTCACCTTCTTCCTCTTCCTCAATGATAATTGGTTCTTCATCAATCAGCTCACCAGGAGGAGGTTTCTTGGCGCATGAGAAAACAAGTGAGAACGCAAACAGAAGAACCAAAAGGAACTTGATCTTTTTCATGTAAGCCCCCTTTCTTTAGGTATATTTTTCTAACCTTTGTTTCGTACTTAGTTGTCTGACTATCTCCTTTACTTCCTGTGCCCGTGCTTTTGGAAGAATAAGCGTTGCATCAGCCGTGTGCACAACCACAAGATTTGAAATTCCAATAGTTCCCACAACACCATCATTAGAAACTACTATAGAATTTCTTGTGTCAACCGATACAACATCTCCAACAAGAATATTCCCATTCTCATCCCTTCGAAGAACTCTCTCAAGCGCACTCCAGGTACCCACATCATCCCATCCGAACGACGCACGTATAACAGCAACATCCGCTGCTTTTTCCATTATTGCATAATCAATAGAAATTGATTCTGTTTTATCATAAATTCGCTCAAGCATTTTTTCTTTTTCACATTTCCTTTTAAGAGCAACGTACTGTTCCATCCTTTTTGCAAATTTTGGTTGAAAACGCTTGAACTCCTCTATGATGTTCTTTGTTTTCCAGACAAAAATTCCACTGTTCCACAGAAATCGCTTTTTTGTATACTCATTCGCCTTCTTCTGTCCTGGTTTCTCCTTGAATTTCTTTACCACACACACACCATCGCGGATCTGCTCCCCCGGTTCAATATATCCATAGCCAGTTTCCGATCTACTCGGAACGATCCCGAATGTAACAAGATAGCCCTCCATTGCAATGGAAACCGCTTTTTTCACACATCGGTAAAAAGCATTTCTGTCCTTAATGTAATGATCGGCAGGCAGCACAATCATAACTGATTCAGGATCAAAAGCAAAAAGCGTAAAAGCACCAAGACCAATCGCTGGCGCTGTGTTCCTGCCTTGAGGTTCAAAAAAATAATTATTGAAAGGAATATCGAGCTTAATATTTAGCAAGCCATTCCTGGTATCCTCACCTGCAACAATAAATATCCTTTCCTTGGTTGTTAAAGACTTGATTCGGTTCACTGTTTTTTCAACCATTGTTTTTGAATCGGCAATGTTGAGTAATTGTTTTGGTAAGTGCCGACGGCTCCTGGGCCAGAAACGCTCCCCCCTGCCACCAGCAAGTATGAATGCGTATAATGTGCTTGTGGTTTTGCCCTGTTTTTGTTTCATTGTCTTATTCACGCTTTCTGTGCCTTATTCAAAATATGCTTCCTTGAGTTTTGCCTGGATGCTGCCAATCATAATCTTGCTGCGAATAATAATGGGAATTTTCCAATCATCATCAGTAAGCCAGATTTTTAATCCATCCCTCGATGCGAATATCTTGCCTCCCTCTATAATTGGTTGAATCAACAGACAATCAAATTCACCAGCTGGCGTCTCAACCCTTTCCTTTTTTAAAACATTTACTTGAAGATCATAATTCTTTCCATCAGTATGGGTGTTAATAGTGAATGTTTTACCAACTTCAAGATCAAGTGTTCTTGCAAAATAAATCGACGCGATTATATCCTTTGCGCCAGGATTAATTTCGTATATTTTACCATCCGAATAAATTGCTTTTCCACTATCCTGCTTAAATTCGACGATCTGGTTCTTTTTATAAGAACCCTCACGAATATGTTTCTCAAATCTCAGAGAATGAAGGTGTACTGTATCTATATACGAATCGTATCTGTCATCGATTTTGAAGATTTTTGAAAAGAAAGCATTTGTCCTTTCTGTTGATACTATGTGAAACGCAGGGATACTGTCCATCATGACAATTTCAACTACCTCCATAATCGCAGTACCCGCCTTCAACGGACCATATTCAACTGAGAAAATAAGTTTTTCTCCTTTATTGAATGGCCTTATGTCAGCATTCAACAAATGAAAACACAAGAAACAAACAACTCCTATGAGGGCATTTTTACACATTTTATTCATATTGCTTTTCCTCTTATACGACAGTTGAGTATAAACAAAACGCTGCCATTTGTCAAGTATTTTCTATGAGCTAACATGTCATATTCCATACAATTATCCGCATTTTGAGGTAATTCTTTTCGAGGAATTAATACACCTAAACACACGCTAAACAGCATTGCTTGTTTTCCCATATTCATTCCAGAAAAGAAACTCATTGCGCATTCGTTTCACTCTTTCTTTGCCCTCTATCTGTTTTGATTCGTATCCGATGGCAATCAGAGAAATAATCTCAATGCTCGCGGGGATGTGAAGAATCCTGCGTATTGAATTCCTGTTAAACCATCCAATCCAACACGCCGCAAGTCCTTGTTCAACTGCCTTCAATAAGAGATGCTCGATCGCAGCTCCCATATCGAGATAATGGTAAGGAATGTTCTTAAATCGTGCTGCTATCGTATGTACGAACATCGTCCTTTTTGCACAAGCAATAATAAATACAGGAACTGTCGTTGCCCACCTGTTTGATACGATTCCGCCAAGAGAATGTTTAATAATCTTTTCTACCTTTCCCTTGTCGGTCACTACAATAAACCGCGCAGGCTGCCTGTTGCAAGCTGACGGAGCAAACATCGAAGATTCAACAACTGATATTAACTTATCTTTTTCAACCATTTTGTTTTCATACACCCGTACACTTCTGCGCTTTTTTAGGACTTCATCTAAGGTAAACTTTTTCATTTTAATCCTTTCTTCATACTATTTAAATATTTTTCCCCACGATTATTATATAATGCTTTTAAACGTATTGCAAGCCAAAACGGAAAATTCATGGAAACATTCAGAAAAATAATCCGAAAAAAACAAGAAAAATAAAACTTGCGTTTTTTTTCTTTTCTCATCTTCTGTTTATTATTTTTATTTTAATTTTGTTTCATATTTGCAACTCCTGTGGTCCTATTATATTCTGTAAAACAATTCACTTACATGCAAACTTTGAAAAGAACATTCGCAAATCATTCAAATATCAAGAAAATACTTGACAAATTTTTAATATAACTATATACTTAATGAAATCTCGAAGAAAGGAGGTATAATATGCCAGCAAAGAAGAAAGCCGGCACAAAGAGGAAGGCTGCAAAGAAAAAAGCAACCAAGAAAAAGACAACTAAGAGAAAGGTAGTCAAGAAAAAGACAACTAAGAGAAAGGTAGTCAAGAAAAAGACAACCAAGAAAAAAGCAACCAAGAAAAAGACAACTAAGAAAAAGGTAGTCAGGAAAAAGACAACCAAGAAAAAGACAACGAGGAAAAAAGCAACCAAGAAGAAAAGAAAGTAGCGATCTTCTTAGATAACACTTCGATTTCGAGATTAGAAAATCTGTAGGGGCTGACCTCTGTGTCAGCCCTTTCTTTTAATTATTTCAAACACACTCTATTTATTCACTTCTAAAATAATCTATTTTTCATTTAGTCATGAGTGCTTCGGATTTATTTTCCTCTGCGCTCATCCTCCTTCGTTAAAACTGAGGAGGAGAGGGATTTTCTTATCGCAATTGCATCCTTCATCCAATCTGTGTCTCCGGACATCTGTGGTTGCTGTTCTATCTCCTGAAAGACATAACAATTGAATAGTCAATCCCGCCAAACAG
>SOKD01000139.1 GCA_004376305.1 Candidatus Cloacimonadota bacterium
TTCAATTCATCATCGTCTGCCCAGGATGTGGGGGGAATGGGACCCTTGGCAATATCATCAAGATCCAAAAGAACTTCCTTAATAAGTTTATCTCTATCAATTGCATAGGTAAGTGCGAGCCGCATATTCTTCTCTTTGAAAAGCGGTTTATCGAGATTCCAACCAATATACGTATAGGTGTGCCCTGGTTTAATAATGAGATTGATGTCTTCCTTGTCCTTGATCTTCTCAAACAGCGACGGCGTAACATCAGCCACAAGATCAATGTTTCCTTCCAGAAACTCAAATGCCAGTTCATCCTCTCCGGGAGCGAACCAGAAAATAACCTTATCAATCGGGGATTTACCTTTGTAGAACTTTTCGTTTGCCACGAGTTCCATTGTTTTTCCGCGTTCCCATTGACTAAGGATATATGGTCCATTGCCAATAGGGGCAGTATTGAAAGTGGCGTTTCTGATATCCTTTAAATCCTTGAGAATATGCTTCGGAAGCGGTGTAATACCCGAATCGAGTAATTCATCGGCGTATGCTTTTCGAAAGTAAAAACAGATTTTGTGAGGATTTATCACCTTAACACTATCAATAAACCGTACCGATGCTGCCAAAGGGGAACTCACTTCAGGATTCTTTATGAGATCAAAAGTGAACTTCACATCTTCAGCAGTAACCTCATTTCCATCAGACCATACAACATCTTTCCGCAAATAGTACGTAATGGACTTGAAATCCTCTGAATATTCCCAGCTGTATGCAAGCTGGGGGACAATTTTCCCCTCAGCGTTTCTGCCATGCAACGACAAAAAAATGAGGTTTTCCACACCGATGCTTTTTCCCAGAGGAGGATACAGTGGATTCAATGACGTTGGCTCACTAATAGCGCCAATAATCATCTCGCCACCCCTTTCTCCGGTAAAAACATCCCTGTCTCTTTTCTGACATGAAATAAGGAAAAACAATGTAAGAAATACTACCAAAGTGGTTTTTTTCATTTCTTCCTCCCTTTCTAACGTTTTTATAATCTTACTGTTTTTTTGCAGGAAAGTCAAGAATTTTCTATGTTTAATAGCAAACAGCGAGAACTATTTATTGTAAAATATACAAAACAATCACGATATTATTCCCCATTACTTTTTTTCGAATTTGGAAGGATTTTTCTTGACAAACACTTAAACCCTTGCTATACACAGTTACATTCGAATATCTGGCTTAAGGGAAACCGGTGTAAAGCCGGTACGGGCCCCGCCACTGTAACTGGGGACGAAAAGAGCAAGAGCCACTGTCTTCCGAAGCCCTTGTCCTGCTTAAGATTATTATTTGGGATGAGCAAAGGTTGATTTTTCCTCCGATGTCTTGATGGAGGAGGACGGGAAGGCGCTCTGAGTAGAAGGATCCAGGAGTCAGGAGACCTGGCCGCAGGTAAGTCCTTCGGGGTGACAGGCAGCTTTTTGCTACCAGCCCAAGGCTGGTACTTTTTTTTATCATCAGAAGAGAATAGAAAAACGTGCTCACCGTATTGGATAGCAAAGTAACCAATGGCCTCGAAATAACAAAATGTGTCACTATACCCAATAGCTAAAAGGAGGTAGAATGCATTCCATACTCTTCTTGATAACCAGTCTCTTATCTCTCTCTCCTACAGAGGGGAATGAGATACCACATTACTGGCTTCCGGAAATCGTTGTAACAGCAAAGAGGATCAAAGAACCACTCGCTGATGTTGCAATTGATATGAAAGTGATTTCAGAAGAGGAAATTACCAGAAAAGGAGTCAGATCCCTTGCCGATCTGCTCAATGAGGAAGCATTTCTTGATACAAGGACAACGGGGATTGAAGGAGGACTCCTTACTGTTGGGTTGAGGAGTTTCCCATCTGACCAGCTACTCGTTCTTCTAAACGGTATCGTTCTCAATTCGCCTGCAAATGGAAGCTTCGATTTCAGCGAAATACCTCTGTCAAGTATCAAAAGAATAGAAATTGTAAAAAGCCCATCATCAAGCCTCTACGGCGCAAATGCTTCATCAGGGGTTATCAATATCATCACCGAAAAACTACGGGATGACACCTACTATGAACTCAATGGCGATATATCGGACAAGGGTGGAAAACACATCTCTGGAGAAGCAGGTCACGGAAATGAAGTATTCAAGACACACCTCTCTATTTCAAAGAGAACCGGTGAAGGAGAACGGCTCAATAGTAACTTCAATAGCCTTCATGGAGCAGCTTCTCTTTTCATCTTAAAAAGCATCACAGCTCAATTCTCCGCCGGGGAAAGAACCGTGGGTGTTCCGGGACCAATTCCCTCACCTGCATACATCCCCGTATATGGAGACTCGACTGTTTACTCTCTTTTCGATAATCAAAAAACGCATCACCGTTCGGGAACAGTACAGTATAGAAAAATGTTCGCTCATTTCACCATTACATCAAAACTCGGCTACCGGAAGGAAGATCTCTGGTTTTCTCAGATGTATCAAGGTTTCCGCGAAGACTGGTCTGTTTACAAAGCCAGTGACGAGTGGTTTTATGCAACCGAACAATTATCGGGATCTTTCCAATGCTCGTTTAAAGATCTATCATTGGGTGTCGATGTTATAAACCAGGAATTCTGGGCATACGATTCTCTCTTTGACAAGGATAGGGATAGTCTCGTGAGCACGCTTGCATGGAACCCCATTCGAAAAAACAAGGGCTTCTGGAGCAGCGGAAAGCTTCATTTCCTTAATAATAGAATCATTCCTTCAGCATCCATTCGATGGGATAAAAACAACGATTAT
>SOKD01000380.1 GCA_004376305.1 Candidatus Cloacimonadota bacterium
GGATAGTAAAACGACATAGAAGTTCCCGTCACTATCAACGGTCAGGCCGGGATCGCTGTCCCATGCATACTGCGGCTCGACGAAACGCTCCTGGTTCCATGTTACACCACCGTCGAACGTGAATCCGTAGTATACCTGTCGGTAACCAAATCTGAAATCTCTCCATACGGCAACAATATTTGTCGAATCTGTTGGATTCATAACAATTTGCTCTTCATTCTGAACTTCAGTCGTTGAGTCATTATTAATTTTTATGTTTTCAAAATCCCGGTGCAATTCACGCCCCGAGTGTTCAGAGAACAGCATGAGAGGGACGAGTAACCATAACAAGCTAATAAAAACAAGCGTTCTTTTCATTGTTACTCCTTTTCATAACGATTCAATTCAGTATATTTTTATACTCCTTCCTTTTTTTTCATAGTAAATGTAGAAGTATCTGTAGTCAAGGAAAAAATGCAGTCATATCATTGTAACCACGGATGAACGCGGATAACATCTGTTTCATGCACGCGAGATTGAGCGGGAGGTTTTTGCTTGACTTTTACAGCTATTAACTCTATGGTATTTCAAATTTTATAAAGAAACGAAAAGATGATACATTGTTTATTACATTAACTTACTGATGAAATGGTCGATTACGTTATTGATACGGTGGGGAAGTTCTTTGCGGTAACATAGACAATGAAAACAGGTAAAGAGAAATAATTTCTTGCATAGTGAAGGATGCAAGATGAAGAAGGGAAGGACAATGGGACCAATAAACCTATGAAGCGGTTTCCACAAAATTATTTGTTTTTGCTCTTCTTTGTTTTTCTTGCTCAGGTGGAAATGGATGGTCAGTACATCTGGCCTCTGGACGGGGAAAAGCATCTCAATTCCAACTTTGCTGAATGCCGTCCGAATCACTTTCATGGTGGTATAGACTTACATGCAAAGGAAGGGACACCACTGAAGGCAATTGGCGACGGTTACATATGGCATGTTAGTGTTAATCCGTTCGGGTACGGAAAATCATTATTTCTGAAACTAAACGACGGAAAAATAATTGTTTACGCACATCTTTCGAGGTTCGATGAGAAGGTGGACAATATTGTTGCACTGGAACAGAAACGCAGGTTCGCGTACAGGGTGAGCCTCTATTTCGACAAGAAGCGGCTGCCGGTTTCAAAGGGAGATATTGTGGGGTATACGGGAAGCACAGGAGCTATGGGTGCGCATCTTCACTTCGAAATGCGTGATGCGGCAAACCGTCCCATCAATCCATTAACTCATGGTTACAGCGTAATTGATACAACTCCGCCGGTAATAAAGGGTGTTCAATTGACGCCTCTTGATGATAGGTCTACGGTAGGTGGGACACCATTTCCGGTTATTATAAGACCGCGCAGGAAAGAGAACTATTATACCAGTGATGATACCATCTCGATTCAGGGAAGGATCGGTGTGGAGATTCTGTGCGAAGATTATCAGAATAAATGGTCTTTTCGACTCAATATTGCAGAGATGGAAATGTATGTAAATGGTGAACGTACATTTCATGCATGTTATGACCGATTTTCGTATGCGCATACACGAGAGGTCGAATTAGAATTCAATTATGACCTGTACAATAAAGGGCTTGGACGGTTTCACCGGCTCTACGTGTATGGAAACAATCATCTATCCTATTACAGGGAAAGAAATGGTCTTCTTGTTTCTACCAAACTCAAAAAGGTAAGCGAAATCAAGATTGTTTGTTATGATGCAAATAAAAATAGCGCTGTACTCATTCTTTTTGTGAGAAAAATCGGCAGTAAGACAAATAAAGAAATGCTTGCATTTCAATCCTCATATTTGCAGGGTATCGGGCTCTCCTTCTATAAGAACATTGTTGGGGTGGTTGTACGAGATAAAGAGAAGGTGAAGATAAAGCGAATGAGAAACATTATGCCAATAGGAAATGGTTTCGTGCAGTCCGGCAATGTTACCATTGGATATTTTAAACTCATACCCGGTGGGGTAGCAACATGCTCTCTGGTGGTGGAATCTTCACAGGGGGGGGGAGAATTTGTATTTGACTACACTGTTGTTTCAATGAACAATAAAGGTGCCATCGTTTCCTCCAACAAGGAGTTTATGGTTACGGTTGATAAAGGACAACTTTATGAAGACCTTTATGCGAGATGCTATTATGTTAAGGAGGATATTTCTGAAGGATTGGTGCTTAAAAAAGGACCCTACATGGTTGAGCCACTCGGTACGATCTTCAGGAAGGAAGTGACTGTCTTATTTCAGTATCCCAGTACATCTTCGAAGAAAATTGGTATCTATAAGAAACTGAAAAAAGGATGGTTGTATTTAGGAAACGAGTATGACGGTGAGAAAAAGGCAATGATAGCAACGAGCAGACACCTGGGAACGTTTGCTTTACTTGAAGACACCATCGCTCCCGAGATCAGCGATTTTCAGATAGTAAAAAATGGTAATCGCATAAAGAAGCTTTTCTTTATTGTGAAAGATACCGGGACCGGTTTCAAAATATCAGACATCCATATTTCACTTGATGGTGTTGCGCATATTCCGGTTTTTCATCCCTACCGTGATGAGGTGAGCTTTCTATTATTTAATAAAACACTCAATGAAGGTGGGCATACGGCAAAGATCAGGGTAAAGGACAGGGCAGGAAATAAAAGCTCACTTTCTGTTTCTTTTTAATTTTCCCTCATTTTTTGTTTTTGTTGCGGTTGCCTTTTCTGAGAGCAACAAAGACCGTAAAAATTGAAAACCAGAAT
>SOKD01000227.1 GCA_004376305.1 Candidatus Cloacimonadota bacterium
GATTCAAAGCCTTGTATCCGGAAAATATGAGAGAATTATTCTTGTCAGACCAGCAGTTGATGCGGGGGAGAGCCTGGGATTTCTCCCCGGTGATTTCATGGAGAAGATTGCGCCATACTTACGACCCCTGTATGATTCGTTAATTGATATGGTATCAAGAGATCGTTTAACGAAACTGTATGATACACAAATGGTTGAAGTTGCTCCTCTTGCTTTTATGAGGGGACGTACGCTCAATGATGCATTTGTTATACTCGACGAAGCGCAAAATACGACAGGTGTTCAGATGAAGATGTTTCTTACACGTCTGGGGAATGGCTCTCAAGCCGTTGTTACGGGGGATATTACTCAGATTGATTTACCAAATGAAAAGGGATCAGGATTGATAAGGATACAGGAAATTCTTAAGAATGTACATTCTGTTAAATTTGTCTATCTTACCAGGGAAGATGTAGTACGCAGAAAACTGATACAGAAAATTGTAGAAGCATACGAAAGATATTCAAATGAAACGAAAGAGTAATTTCAGGCTTATCCTGAGAAGGCTCATAAATAGAAGGATTGCGATATTTATCAGGGTTGTCATTATACTTATTCTTCTTAATATTCTTTTTCCGAAACCTGGTAAGGTTTTTACTCCTCTGCGAAAAGGGGACATTGCTCCTGAGGATATCGTGGCACCGTTTACTTTTGAGGTTAAGAAAGATCCGGAAGTAATAAAAAAAGAACGGCGGAGAGCAATTGAAGATGTTTTGCCAGTTCTTGATTATGATGAAGAGAAAACCCAGGAAGAGTTTGGCAAAATTGACGGTTTCTTTATGGTGCTCTATGAATCGGAAGAAAAGGCGTTTGATAAAAAACTAAAAATTCTGGTGGATAGCGGTTATCCTATTTTGAAAAACACTGTTGTGTACCTTTCAAGATCAGATATCCGGAAGAAATCGGAGAAAATTAAGGAGATACTCTTCATTCCACTTGAGCATGGAATTATTTACAAAAAGAATGACATTCCCTTTATGAAAGAAAAAAGAGTAATGGTACGAAGAGCGAATGGCGAGAATATATACGCACTCAAGGATTTTTATAGCCTTGGTGAAGCAAAAGAATTTGTTAAAAAGAATGCTTATTCCAATATAAAAAGTGATGAAGCATTCGTAAAGGCAATAGATGACCTTGCGAACCTTTTCTATTCACCAAATCTCCGGGTTAATGTTGAAGAGACAGAGAAGCGAAGGAGAGAAGCGAGTGGTTCGGTTGCTGAAACAAAGGGACTCGTTCTGAAAGGTGAAATGATAGTAAGGGCTCATGATCAGATAACCAGGGAAATTGAGCTCAAGCTCAATTCATTGAACATAATTGATGGAGATGAGAAGAATATTGTTGATGATTTACTGTTCAGGGTGGGATTAAATATTCTCCTTGTTCTTTTACTGTTTTTCTTCTATTATTACATATACAAATTTAAGAATATTTTGTGGAGGGAGAGCGAGAAACTGCTTATTTTTGAAGTCGTTCTCATCATATTCGCCTATGTGAGTTCGCTTCTTTTCAATTTGGAGAGTGTGTATCTTTTTCTCATCCCGGTATCTTTTATTGCCATAACGAGTACGATGCTCTTTGGTGGGAGCTTTGGTATGATTTTTTCATTTATCCTGGCGAGCACAATTGCAATATTTGTCGGGATGCGCTTTCCGATATTTATCTTCTTAATGCTCAGCGGTATTTCGGGGATTTACAGTGTCAGGGGGTTAAAGCGAAGAGCTCAGCTTTACAAAACGTTTCTCATTCTCTCCGCTTCAAATGTTTTTCTCATGTTTGGCATAGAATCGTTCAGCCAAGCCTCGATGTCCACTATTCTTATGGGAACAACTTTTGGATTCATCAATGCTGTGGCATCGGTTTCTCTCGTGACCGTGCTGCTTCCTCTTTTTGAGCGGGTTACTGAAACTACATCAAATATAACGCTCTTCGAGTGGTCAGACCTTAATCGTCGTCTTCTCAAGAAGCTTTCTGTTTCAGCTCCCGGGACGTATAATCACAGTATCATTGTGGGGAGTCTTGCGGAAGCTGCTGCTGAAGCAATTGGAGCTAATTTAACCCTGGCAAGAGTTGCATCGTACTATCATGATATTGGAAAGATGGAGAAACCCGGATACTTCATAGAAAATCAGATGGGCATTAAGAATCCCCATACGAAATTAACTCCGCAGCTTAGCTGCATTATTTTAGTGTCGCATGTTAAGGAAGGGTTCGATATCGCACGAAAGGCATATTTACCAAATGATATGGTAAAAATAATCAGGGAACACCATGGTACTTCACTCATCGTTCCTTTTTATGAGAAGGCAAAAAAACGGAACTCGGATGAGAAAATTGATGAAAGCCAATTCAGATATCCTGGTCCGCTGCCCACATCGAAGGAGTCGGGTATTGTGATGATTGCGGATTCTGTTGAGGCTGCTTCTCGAAGCCTTGAAGAGCCAAATGCAAAGAAACTGAGGTCACTCATTAATGAGATAATAAAGGAGCGTTTCCAGGATGGTCAGCTCAACGATTCGCAGCTAACGCTCGTTGATTTAAAAAAGATCGGCGAGAGTTTTTTGCCTATTCTTGTTGGAATGCATCATCTGCGCATTGAATACCCGTAAGATGATACATTGTAAAAACCTTACAGCAGTGAGTATAGCCTTCCCTGATCTTGTGAAACTTGGAGAGCGAATACTTGCAGAGGAAGGAGTAGACTCAAATTCCGAAGTCAATTGTATAT
>SOKD01000398.1 GCA_004376305.1 Candidatus Cloacimonadota bacterium
AATCTAACAAGGCTTCGGTGGCTGATAGTAAAGGTAAAGTTCGTTGATTCTTGAAATGGATTGGGGAAATTGTAAATAGTACTCAGTGTAAAGTGCTCACCATTGTAAACATTGAGATTCAGTATTTTGATCGCCTGATTCTTATTATTATCATAACAACTGATCTCCAGCTTTGCAGAAACAATAGATGTATCCAGATCAAGACCATACGAGAAAGACCCCCGTGTTGAGCTATTAATATCATAAAAGAAGTAATCGTTAAGCTTTTTTATGTTGGTGTAATCCTCATTGACAGCAATGTAAATGGCTCTCTCATCCCTTTCTGATATGTCAATGCCACTCTCATCTTCAAGTATTCCTTTAATCTCAGCATTGTTAGGTATTGTCATTTCATTACTAAGAAGTTTACCGTGATAATATATTTCTATCGTGGGAGGCAGCGTATCAGTAGAAAGCGTATCATTATAACCAGTAAGCAAGGAATCAAAACTTCTCCTGCCCTCTCTCCCATTATCCCAGATATACAGGCTCACCCTTCCAGTCACTCCCGGGTCAAGATCGGCAGGAACGAAAAATGAAGCATTTATTTCACCCTGCTCAATAGTGAAAACACCTTGAAAGATCGAACTGCCGGGCAGTGTATAGCGAAGCGTATCAGAGGTCGTTGGTACAGGATGTTTTATTCTTTTCTCAGAGTCAAATGCTGAGACATAGAGAAATCCATTGAAATCTGGATCATCAGTCTGTCCCTGTATATCAATGCGCTTTCCTCCAACAAGGGTATCACTGCTGATGGTTGCTTGAAATCCGATTGAATCCGGAAAGAGTGGTGTTGCTGGATCACCAAAATATGCATATGTTCTTCCAAAACCAGCATTCTGCTTGGAAATCAACACGCCATCACCAATCGTGATGTCAGGGTTCTTGAGGAGATTTGCTGCGAGTTCCCGTCCAAGGACAGTAATACCCGAATACCCTGAAGTTCTTGTGCATGCAAGCGAGGCAATCGCTCCCCGTTTTCCTTTCTTCTGCAAAAGATCTGCAATACTCTCCTCATCAGGTCTATCAAAATCACCAACACTGCATGAACCAAAATAGCAAAACGGGCCTCTATATTCGTTCTCAAGCATTGAGATATCTGAGCGATAAAAAACGAGTTCATGAGTTAGCTGTCTCAGGTTGCCATGTCCAAGAAATATTGACAGCAAACCACCGCTCGTCAAGGTCTTTATGAGTGCCTTTCGAGCTTCCGGTTTGGTTCCTGGAGGAACTGAATGAGGACTGGTGCCAGGATATTCACTCAGGTATTCCTTCACCTGATCAAATCGATCCGGCACAAGGCTGGAAATCGCTTCAGTTCCCGCCACGTGATACCGGTAAAGCCCGTCAATCCCTTTAGAATCAAATTCATCATCAGCAATAAGAATCACCTTATTTTTCCAGACACCGAGATTACCCGATTCATAGCTTATGATTTTATTTACCGCTGCAGCCGCTTCCTCCTCCGTAACCACCGTAATCCTTCCCAGGGGAATATCACAGAGCAGATCACCGGTAAAATCCGTAAAGAAATCTTCGTAGCATGGATTGTTACTCATCAACTGTTGGAAGTGAACGTAGTCACCCTTTTCATAAACAGGAATGTAATTCTTTGGGAGAGGGCTTTCATATTGGTTTTTGTAATCGTATGAACCGCCGCCATACAAAAGCACGTAACCCGGGGGATATTCCCAGAAATTTGCTGCATAGAAAAGAAAATTCCTGATGGCGACGGGGTCCGCAAGACCCCAGCCAAAATTGTCGAAAATCTCATCGATGAGAACCATTCTTATAACTGGATTCTGAACACCAAGGAGATGGTTTCTCCGCCAATCTCTCAATTGCAAAGCAGCATGGTAAAATTTCTTATGGGTAATGATCAGATAATCTGCCTTGTGCATTCCTCTCAGCGAAAAGGGATTTCTTTCAACTAATGCTTTCGGCGTACCGAATGCACTGGCAGCAATGTAATGTTTCTTTTCACCAACGGGAACATAGTTTTGAAACGTTATTGTACCATAAGCGTATGATGCACCAATAATCTGTCTTGCTTCAAATGGATTTGTTATCTCATAGACAAAAGGCTGCTCAGAAAAACCATATAAACTAAATTCAAGAACTGTATCCTCGGGGATTCCATCCTTGGTTGAAAATACAATTTCATTGTTTACAACCCTCAAATTTCTATAGAACGACACTTCAAGATAATCAACATAGATGTCATCTCCGCCTCCGCTTTTATGAAGCCGCAAGCGAATGGTATTATCACCTGAAACAAGATTTGTTCCGCCGCAAGTAAATAAAAATGGCTCTGTGTAATTCACTCCATACCACGATGTATCGCAGAGGGGGATACCATTCATCTGAACTTCGAGTGCATGTGTCGAAGTTGTAGCCCCATAAACCGCGACGCGTATTTGGAAACTGTCCGTGTACAATTGCTCTACACTGAATGTGTAATCACGAGAAATCGAACCGACATTTGATGGAAGGATCATCTCTTCCCATACCCATCCAAAACCCGAGCTTGACGGGCAGAGCCGATTTTCCTCAATATGAATTGTTTCCTTGAAACACGAAACTATATGAGGAGTATTCGATGATGGAGTCCCATCGATCGTTTCCATTCTTTTCCCTTCACCTCCTCCCCAGGTCAACCAGTAAACATTCTCATCGGTAAAAGGATTGTAATAAAGCGGAACATCACTGGCAACAGAGCACCGATCCC
>SOKD01000039.1 GCA_004376305.1 Candidatus Cloacimonadota bacterium
AACATCTGTTGCAAAACTGGCTGAGCATTACAAAACGAGAGGAGAACGGGTTCTTCTGGTTGCATCGGACACATACAGAGCTGCTGGTGTTGAGCAACTCGAAATCTGGGCCAAAAGGATTGGCGTAGATATCCTGAAATCCAGAATGGGTCAGGATCCTGCTTCAGTCGCATACGATGCACTCGAATCGGCATTTGCCAGGGGATACTCTGTGGTCCTTGTTGATACAGCCGGAAGACTCCATACAAATAAAGCTCTTATTGCAGAATTGCAGAAGATAAAAAAAGTTCTCAGTAAAAAGCGAAATGACCTCCCGCAGGACATTTTTCTTATACTTGATGCGACAACAGGGCAGAACAGCCTTGCTCAGGCAAGAATATTCAAAAATGCGCTGAATGTTACCGGTGCAATACTGACAAAAATCGATGGTACAGCAAAAGGTGGAATTGTCATTGCAATTTCAAAAGAGCTTGCATTGCCGGTTAGATACATAGGAACAGGGGAGGCGATGAATGATCTTATAGAATTCGATCCTCATCTATTTGTATCATCCATACTTGAAACGCGTGAGGTGGAATGAAATGAAGAGAATTGGTATTGCTCTCTTACTCGGTGCTCTTTGTGGCACTATCATTTTCATCATTACCTCGATATTCATATATCTCTATTATCCGCTTGAACTTAAATCATACGACTTGCGCGTTTTACTTAAGTCAAAGAGGTATTCCTCAGAGAAAATCGTAATCATCGATATCGATGATTACAGCATTGAAAAATTGGGGCGTTTTAGAAATTGGCCGCGATGGTACTATGCATCCATCATTGACTATCTTACAAAAGAAAATGTGAAAATTATCGGTATTGATATGCTCTTCCCGCAACCAGACACACTTCCCGATTTCCTGATCCAGATATACGAGGAGAAAAAGGAAAAGGAGGTCCAGGAGAACCTACACAAAAAAGGAATACGGCTTAACTCAAGAAGAATTATTGACGCAGTCCTCAGAAATATTGGTTTTGATGAAGAACTCAGGCATGCAATAAAAAAATCACGAAGAACAATTCTTCCCCTCGCAATTATTCGATCCTCTGAAACAGTTGAAGGAGATATAAAAGGCGCAAAGAAATTCACCCGTGATTTTCCTTTCTCTGTCCGCCGTTCACTCCCGCAGGGTACTGGAATAGCAGTTCCGACAAAAACACTCTTACAGGGTGTTAAGGATATTGGTGTCGTAAACACCGACACCGATATTGACGGCATTATCAGAAAGATCCCGCTCTTCTACAAATACAAGAAGGATGTGTATGCATCCTTCTCTTTTATTCTCTTCCTGCACGCATTAGACATTGAACATAAAAAGATTCATATCGTTCCAGGGAAGTACGTCAGGGTTGGAGAAATTACCATTCCGGTGGATAACGAAACAAGGATGCTGATTAATTTTCTGGGGAGCCCTTTCAGCTTTCGTTACATTTCATTCTATGATGTATTCACAAATCGAGTTGGCGAAGGATTTTTTAAGGATAGGATCGTGCTGCTTGGTTCCTCGGCAGTAGCCCTCAGTGACCTGAAACCAACTCCTGCTTCGCGTAACATGATGCCAGGCGCTGAAATTCATGCAAATGCGCTCTATACATTTTTAAACAAAAGCTTCATTCGCTATCCAAAATTCCCAACAACATTGCTGATAATCATGGGTATCTCAATCATAACAGCATTCCTTGCATCAAAAATAAAACCATGGTTCAGTTTACTCCTTACGATACTCATTTTCATAGGATTTCTTGTTTTCTGCGATATTCTCTTCGATGTGAAAAATATCTGGCTCGAAATAATAAGACCATCATATTCATTGATTTTATCATACATCGTCGCCATCGGGTATCGTTACTCGGTAAGCGAACGCAGCAAGCGAGAACTCCGAAGAATGTTCGATCGCTACGTTTCAAAAGAAGTTGTGGAACAAATTATCTCTAACCCTTTGGAACTGAAGCTTGGCGGTGAAAGAAAAGACATTAGTGTTCTTTTTTCCGATATCAGAGGATTTACCAGTATGTCAGAAACCATGCAACCGGAAGAAGTCGTCGGTGTATTGAATGACTATCTAACAGCAATGACAGACATAATTCTTTCCTGCGGGGGAACTATTGACAAGTTTATCGGCGATGCAATTATGGCTGTTTTTGGTGCACCGATCGCCTATGAAGACCATGCATATCGGGCAGCAAAAGCCGCAGTAATGATGAGAGATGCTCTCAGGGAATTGTGGATTAAGTGGGAAAAGGAAGGGAAACCCACATTCGATATTGGAATAGGAATAAGCTCTGGTGTTGCAATTGTGGGTAATATTGGCTCGATGAGACGAACCGAATATACTGCAATTGGAGACGTTGTCAATCTTGGTGCGCGACTTGAACCTTTAAACAAGGAATTCAATACCAATATCCTTATCAGTGAATATGTGTATGAAAAGATAAGAGAAAAGATAGCTGTTGTTGATATTGGTATGGTGAAAATTCGAGGAAAGAAACAAGAAGTTCATATCTATGAACTCAAAAGCATAAAAGAACAATGATTCGATTAAAACTACCAAATTTTGAGGGACCGCTTGATCTACTGCTTTATCTTATTCGAAAGAATGAATTGGATATAAAAACCATTTCTCTGGCTAAAATTGTCCGCGAATATCTTGAATAACTTACCATCCTTAAAGAAAAGGATCTTAATGTTGCACCAGAGTACAACAATATCGCAGCAACCC
>SOKD01000174.1 GCA_004376305.1 Candidatus Cloacimonadota bacterium
CTTTGCTTCAAGTTGCTGGAATATACGATATCTTTTTGAAGATGTCAAGAGGCACAGCAATGGCAGACTGGCAAAATGGCAGAATTTGAAAAAACGGAACACTTTGGGGGCAGCCCCCAAAGTGTTCCGTTTTGGGGTGAAGATTTCTCTTGAATTCTTGCTGTTTTGGTGGTAAAAGGAGATGAAAAAGTGAAATAGAAACATTTACAGGGAGGAATAGTGAACGATAAAGGGACAGGTATAATTGATTTTATACTGGTAATATTTATTGTGACTGCAGTTTTTGCTGATTCACCCATTACATCAACATATTTTGCTTCTGAATACAATGATATTACCATGGTAAGAAAGGCGGAGGACTCAGACGGTATACTGACAAAAGAATTCGCAAAATTCTTATCTTCTGATAAAAATCCTGTTGATGTGAAGGCAGCTGTTATTAATGCACTTTCCTGGGATATTAATGGTAAGAGCAACGCTACCTTCTACTTTGAGTACCTTCAGCAAAAGTACTATGGAGACAAAATCGATAATCTCTCTTTTGAGCAATTAAACGCCGATGAGATCTTCTGTCTCGGTTATCTGACTGCAATGGATGATTACTTCGATGTAATGGATGCCCTGGATATGCTGGATGTTGCATGGAGTAAGAATGATAGGAGTTTTACTGTCTCAATGATTTATGCAATTGTTGAAGCTCAGGATGCAATGGATTATGATTGGTGTGAAGTCTGGTTTCTGACAGAGGATGTGCTGCTCGATGAGTCGCTTATTATGGATATGAGAAAAGAGGCGGTGACCGCTATCGTTGATTATATGCGTCTCTATGAGGAATATTGTGAAGATTATGATGATTACAACGATTATGATGGCAATGACGAGCAATAGAGGAGGGAAGGAATATGAAGGAGATCATTGCCTTTTGTGGTATTGTGTGTTCCGAATGTCCCGCTTATAAAGCTACGATCACGAATGATGATGATTTGCGGAGAGAGACCGCAAAAAAATGGACATCTGATGAGTTTCCAATAGCGGCAGAGCACATTAACTGTTGCGGTTGTACCATCAGCGGACAGAAGTTGATGGAGTTTTGCTCAGCATGTAAGGTGAGATGTTGCGGCTTAGAGAAAGGTGTCAAAAATTGTGCTTACTGTGAAGAGTACGCATGCGAGTTACTTGAAGGTGTATGGAAATATTTGGGGCTCCCTGAAATACGACAGAAACTTGAACAGATCCGGAAGTCCCTTTGAGGAGGGGGTTGGAATGTTTTTTGATAAGATGAGAAAGGAATTGAAGAGAAATGCTGATAAGGAATACAAAAAAAGCATCAAGCGATTTTTCAAAGAAGGGCAGGAGATTAATTTAATTGGCGTAAGAACCCCAGTAGTAAGGGGAATTAGTAAAAAGTATTTTTCACAAATAAATAGTAAAAGCAAAAAGGAAATATTGAATTTATGTGAAGAATTACTAAAGAATGGATACAGCGAGGAGCAGGGGATTGCCTTTGGATGGGCAGCACGGCTCAAGGATGATTTCAGTCCAACTGATTTTAATCGCTTCAGATCATGGTTGAAGAAATATGTAAAGAATTGGGGACATTGTGATGGATATTGTTTTGGTGTACTTGGTCCTTTTATCTACGCGTTTCCTCAATATATTCCCGAAATAAAGAAGTGGACGGGATCAAAAAATAGGTGGTTTAGAAGAGCATCTGCCGTGTTAGTTATTTATTTGTTAAAGGATAAAAAATATCTTAAGACTGCTTTCAATATCGCTGATAGGCTTTTACTTGATGAGGACGATCTTGTTCAAAAGGGATACGGTTGGTTGCTTAAGGAAGCGAGTAACAGATATCAAAAAGAAGTATTTGACTATGTAATAAAGCATAAGGCGGAAATGCCCCGAACGGCTCTACGGTATGCGATCGAAAAAATGCCAAAGGAGCTGAAAAAGAAAGCAATGGCTAAGTGAGAAATCTGATGTAATCGGAGTTGGCTTGTAATCAGGATTTCAATTGAAGGAGAACTATGAAAAAGTACCAGATGAGAAATAGCGAGAAGGAAATAAAAAACACAGATGAAATTAATGAAATAATAAGGACGCAAAAATACGTGACGCTTGCCATGTGCAAGGACGGAGAACCGTATTTAGTGACTGTCAATCATGCATATGATGAGAATGAAAATTGTATATACTTCCATTGTGCAAGGGTAGGCAAAAAGATTGATTTCCTGAAGGCGAATCCCATTGTATGGGGGCAGGTGCTTGAGGATAGTGGGTACATACAAGGGAAATGTAGTCATGTTTACCGGACTATCCATTTTAGAGGAGAAGTAAGATTCTTAGAAGATTTGGAGGAGAAACGGAAAGCTTTGGGCGTATTAATTGAGGGATTAGAGATGGATCCAGAACCATTGAAGAAGAAGTTTATCAACAATCATAATCTTGAGAAAGTTGCAATGGGAAAGGTAATGATACAGGAGATTTGGGGAAAGAAGAGCACTTCCCAATCTTGGGAAGATGTTCACTATTAAGTGTTCAAAATGCAAGAAAAAGCTCTTTAAGTATGTGAAGGTGGGGAAAGGAAGGTTGTGGCATTGCTGGAAGGAAAGAATAGTTGAAGATTTCACGATTCGCAAGGGCGATAGAGTTATGTGCTTGTGCGGCAATGAGATAGGAGTGAACAAGGGAAGATATATTAAACTGAGGCGACATTCATTTACGTATAAGGGGAGTATAGATACGAAGGCGTAA
>SOKD01000318.1 GCA_004376305.1 Candidatus Cloacimonadota bacterium
GGTTTGGTATATGCTCAAGAATCGCAATCGCTGTTATAACATTCTTGCTTTTCACAAGCTTTGCAACCCGGCGAGCCTTTGTTGGCGACATCCTGACAAATTTTGTAATACATCTTCCTTCCATATCGAATCTACTTTACCCTAATGGTTTTCTCGGCTTTCTTTCCTCCATGCCTGTGGAAGATTTTAGATGGCGAAAACTCACCGAGCTTGTGACCCACCATATTTTCGGTTATGAATACGGGCACAAATTTCTTTCCGTTATGAACAGCTATCGTATGCCCCACAAAATCAGGAGAAATTGTTGAATTTCGAGCCCATGTTTTTATCACTTCTTTTTTTCCGCTCTGCTTTACTTTCATTATTTTTTTTAAGAGCTTTTCATCCAGGTAAGGTCCCTTTTTGATAGAACGCGGCAAATTATCCTCCTTTTCTCTTCTTTCTCCGCTTAACAATGAACTTCGATCCGGGCTTATTTTTCTTTCTCGTTCTATAACCCTTTGCCGGTAATCCTGTTGCACTACAGGGGTGACGCCCTCCTGATGATTTCCCCTCTCCTCCACCCATAGGATGATCCACAGGATTTTTTGCTACACCTCGTGTGTGGGGTCTGCGTCCAAGCCAGCGTGTTCTTCCTGCTTTCCCCGATGAGATGCTGCTGTACTCAGGATTGCTGACCGAACCGATTGTAGCAAAACACTCCAGAAGAAAAAGCTTCACTTCACTCGAAGGGAGCCGAATATGAGCATACCTCCCTTCCTTGGCGAGTATCTGAGCAGAACAACCTGCACTTCGAACAACAGTTCCCCCCCTGTTCGGTAAAGCCTGAATATTGTGAATTTCAGTCCCAAGTGGTATCTCTCGCAGCGGGAGCGAATTTCCAAGCTTAATCGAGGATTGTGATCCGGAAATAACTGTATCCCCCGATTTCAATCCATGAGGAGCAATAATGTATCGTTTCTCACCGTCACTGTAAACGACCAAATTAAGCCAGCAGGATCTGAACGGGTCATATTCAAGAGAAGCTACACGTGCTGTAATACCATGTTTATCTCTTTTGAAGTCAATAATGCGATAATGCTTCTTTGAACCACCACCTCGGTAAGAAACAACCTGCCTGCCCTGGTTGTTGTGCCCCGCCCTCTTCTTCAGCGTTGTAGTAAGACGCTTTTCAGGCGGTGCTTTTGATAGATCCTTGTTCACAACACTCGTCTTGAATCGGAGCGTTGGCAGAATTGGTTTATATTTCTTTATGCTCATAATGCGCTATACGCCTTCAAAGAGCTTAATTGTATCGCCTTCCTTGAGTGTTAGAATTGCTTTCTTCCAACTCGCTCTTTTACCGCTTGTCCTTCCCCATCGTTTCAGTTTTCCTTTCACGTTCATCGTCTCACATTTTATCACTTTCACCTTGAAGAGTTCCTCAGCTGCTTTCCCTATTTCTATCTTGTTTGCAGTTGTAGCAACCCTAAAGTAATACTTATTGAGATTTCTCGAAACGACATCTTCCGTTTTTTCAGTTCTGATTGGAAATAAAATAATGGTTCTCGGATCCTTACTCATGAAAAACCTCTTGAATAATACCAATACTTTCCTTTGTTAAAAGCAGCACATCTGCCCACAAAATATCCAGAGCATTTGCATCCTTTGCCAGCGATATCCTCAAAGCGGGAATATTCTGTGCAGAGAGGAAAATATTTTTTGAATACTTATCGATAAGCAAGAACACCTTTTTGTCTTCCAGTTGTAAGGTTACCAGAATTTCATGCAGTCTCTTTGTCCTGGGAGCATCAAAATTAACGGATTCAATAACCTTCAAAGAATCCTCAATCCGTTTGAGACTGAATGCAGACCGTATAGCTGTCCTCCTGATCTTCTTGGGTACTTTTATGGAATAATCTCTCGGTTTTGGTCCAAAAACAACACCGCCACCCCTCCATATCGGTGAACGAATCGTCCCTGCCCGTGCCCGTCCAGTATGCTTCTGCCTGTAAGGTTTCCTTCCTCCTCCGCGTACTTCACTTCTTCCTTTTGTAGAGGCAGTTCCCTGTCTCTTATTTGCTTGATACATCCTGATAACATCGTACAGGACGTTTTTATTTGGATGAAACGAAAACACCGAATGAGGAAGATTCACCTTTCCTTTTTTCTCACCATTAACGGAATACACAGGTATATCAAGTTCCATTATTTCTTAGCTTTTCGCTCCTCCCAAATTTCTCTTCCGCAATATAACGGTACTGTTTCGGCTTCCAGGAATTGCGCCTTCGATCATTACTATGTTCTTATTTCTCTGGATCCTTGCAATCATCAAATTCTTCACCGTAACCCGATATCCCCCCATCCTTCCCGGGAGTTTCTTTCCCTTCACCACCCGCGCCGGGGTTGCTGATGCTCCAATGGAACCAGGAACCCGGTGAGATGTTGAGCCATGGGTCTTCGGACCTCCGGAGTAACCATGACGCTTGATAACTCCTTGGAAACCTTTGCCTTTTGAATACCCCGTTACATCAATCAACTCACCTTCTGAGAAGATATCCACATCAATCTTCTGCCCCACGGTATACTGCTCCATATCTGCAACACGAAACTCACAAAGAAATTCTACCGAATCCAGTTTTGACTTCTTTAGATGTCCCTTTATCGCTTTCTTTGTTTTCTTTTTCATTCCAACACCTAACTGAACAGCCGTATAGCCATCGTTCCCAATGCTCTTCACCTGTGTTACAACACAGGGCCCTGTTT
>SOKD01000064.1 GCA_004376305.1 Candidatus Cloacimonadota bacterium
GCCGTGTGCGATTCGAACGCACGACCCTCGGATTAAAAGTCCGATGCTCTACCAACTGAGCTAACGGCCCATAATAATATAAAATAGCACGTTTGTTTAACATTGTCAACCATTTTTAAAACCTGCTTTTTGATTATTCCGATTCCATAGAGAATGTGGGGAGTATGGTGTTTATTTGTGCCAGGAGAAAGGTATTGACAAATAATGAAAATGAGATATAATTCGGTTGCATTGCATAAATGATGTGTTTTTCTGTTATCAGCTATCTCCAAGATAAGAAAATGATTCGAAGAAACAAAACAAAAGAGATTAGAATAGGGAATAGGGTAATCGGAGGAACAAATCCGATTCTCGTTCAATCAATGACAAATACATACACCGGCAACATCGGGAAAACAATGCGCCAAATCCGCAAACTCATAAGGGCAGATTGTGAGATCGTAAGAGTTGCTGTTCCTGACATTGAATCATGCAAGGCAATAGCATTGTTCAAGAAAAAGGTTCATATTCCCATTATAGCTGATATTCATTTTGATTACCGATTGGCAGTCAGAGCAATTGAGGAGGGTGCTGACAAGATACGCATTAATCCTGGTAACATAGGAAAGAAAGCCAATATAAAAAAGATTGTTGTAAAAGCGAAAAACGCCGGTATTCCTCTGCGAATTGGTGTTAATGCAGGTTCTCTTGAAAAAGAGTTATGCAGGAAGTATGGTGGGCCTGTTCCCGATGCACTTGTTGAAAGCACATTGCGGAATGTTGAGATCGTTGAATCATTTGGTTTTCATGATATCGTAATTTCAATAAAATCATCTTCTGTTCTTGATACGATCGATGCCACTATAAAGGTTGCCAGGGTAATGGATTATCCGATTCATCTCGGTATTACGGAGTCAGGACCGATTGCAAGTGGCACCATAAAGAGCGCTGCAGGCATTTCTGTTTTGCTTCACCGGGGCATCGGGGATACGATACGGGTTTCATTGACAGGAGATCCAGTTTCGGAAGTTGTAGTCGGGTATGGAATACTACAATCATTGAATTTGCGTGTACATGGACCCGATATAATATCATGTCCAACATGTGGAAGGATGGAAGTTGATATAGCACCAATTGTGAAAAAGGTTGAACAAAGAACATCTAATTTATGCGAAAATATAAAGATAGCGATTATGGGTTGCATTGTTAATGGTCCTGGTGAAGCACGTATTGCAGATATTGGAATTGCCTGTGGAAAAGGTGCTGCCATTCTTTTTAAAAAGGGAAAAATTGTGAAGAAAGTATCTGAAAAAGAAATGTTAAAAACATTTCTTGACGAAATTGACACGCTCGTTGAAAAATCGCCAAGGAAACAGAGAAAAGACAATAAGAAATCACGTAAATAAAGAACATTAACAGTAAAAAGCTGCAATGTCGGTAAATCAAGATTCTCGAAATATTTTGTTTGTACGGGTAGGATGAAACAGGAACGATGCAGGATATGTTCGATTGATTTCAGTTTTATTAAAAAAATGCTTGTGTGCAATGAACTACAATCAACGAATGATACATTGTGCTCGCTTGCCGAGAAGAAATCCAATGCGATTCAAGTTGTTATTGCTGCCAAGCAAACAAAGGGTAGAGGGAGGAGGGGAAATTTCTGGTTTTCTCCATTGGGTGGGTTGTGGATGTCTATACTGCTGCCGACTGATTTACCTGATGAAGCGATTACAGGGCTCAATATCTGGTGCGGTCTTGTATGTGCACAGGCTTGTGATGCGGTAATGGGCAATGAAAATTTCATGAAATACCATGCATTGCTCAGGTGGCCTAACGATATAATCATCAATGACAAGAAGATTGGAGGAATTCTCATAGACGTAAAGACAGAAGGGAAGACAAAAAAATCCATTGTCGTTGGAATAGGGATAAATGCTAACCAGAAATACTTTCCGGAAAATTTGGAAGATGAAGCAATTTCTTTTTATTCGATACTGGGCAAAAAAATCTCAAGGAAATACCTTCTGTTTCAAATTCTTGCTGGATTTGAGAGGATACTGGATCGAATAATGAATGGAAAATGTGATATATTTCTTAAGGATTGGAGTCGCTATTCATACGAGTTGGGAAGATTGGTTCAAATTGAAACAGGAAGCGACACCTTGGTGAGAGGGAAAGTCATTGGAATTGGGAAAAAAGGTGAATTGAATATAGTAGACGAAAATGATTCTATTGTCAGAATTTACAATGGTTACCATTTAAAAATCCTTGACAAATAGCGGAATTTCATATATTGATAGAGAAATTGGTATCTGGAAAATATTTTGTACACAATTATTATAGGTGGAGGATAGTATGAAGGTAACTTTCACGGATACAACGGGGGGAATTGTTGGGTATATGGAGGATGGTGAGATTAAAAATGCGGGATTTGAAACACTTGCTTTTTATGCAAATGAGGAGATTAAGGACAAGTACTACAATACACTTGGCTACATAAAGGACGATCAAATCCTCGATAGCCAATTCAACATGATTGGAATGATTGATGAGGATACGATAAAGGACAAACTATTTGAGATACAGGCTTACTTTAGCGACGGAGTTTTAAGAGATATGTTTTATAATGATAAGGGATATATTAATGGTGAATTGCCAAGAGAGCATATTGTAATTGCTGTTTGTATATTATTTGAAATCATAAGCATTCTCTGAAGCAGTACATATGGAAATAAAACGTTACGAATTTCTTCTTAAAGTATCC
>SOKD01000298.1 GCA_004376305.1 Candidatus Cloacimonadota bacterium
CACTCTCTTGAACGTCTCCTGTGTTTAGCTCAGAGACAGCGAGGATGCGACATTGATGTTAACAGGCAAAATGCAATGTAATTACTCTTCAGATTTTGAGTGTTTGTGTTTGTACATTTCCATATCAGCATTGGCAATGAGTTGATCAACGGTGCTTGGAATATCCGGATTGTATTCGGCAAATCCACGACTCAGGCTGATAATGTATGGTTTAATGTTTTGAGCATTGAATGTTACCACCGAGCGAGAAATTCGCTCCCACACATGGTAAGCATTGTTCAATGGGCAGTGAGGAAGAATCAGCAGGAATTCGTCACCACCTAATCTGCATACGACATCAGCTTCCCGTAAAGACTGAATGAGAAATCTGCTGACAAGCTTTAAGGCTTCGTCCCCTTCCTGATGTCCATAGGTATCATTTATATCTTTCAGCCCATCAAGATCAAGATAACATATACTCAACCTGGTGTTTTCTCTTTTTGCTGTCTGCAGCTGTTTGGCAAAGAGCAGGAGGGCTACTCCTCTATTGAGAACACCCGTTAAAGCATCCCTTGAGGCAAGAATTTTCAATTTTGACTCTACTCTCTTTCGTTCAGTAATATCCAGCATATTTCCTTGAATAGCTAATTTCCCTTCATAGAATATCCGACTGCCGGAGGTTTCTATATCAATGATAGTTCCATCTTTCTTGCGTCCCTTGAATACATATTGTAGGGTTTCCTCCTCTCCTGACTCTCTCAGCATCACCATTTTATTTACCAGTTCCCAGCTTTCTGGCGCGATTAAGTTCTTGGCGTGTTTTCCAATCAATTGCTCCGAACTGTCGTATCCGAACATTTCAACAAATTTCTGATTGCAGAATTTTATAATATGTTGTTGCGTAATATAAAACCCGACAAGGGAATTGTCCACGACACCTCTGTATTTTTCTTCACTTTCCTCCAATGCAATCTGAGCTTGTTTCCTTGCAGAAATATTTTCCAGGATACCATCAAGATACACAATTTTTCCTGATGCATCTCTAATGGCTCGTGCACTCAGGGAGCCCCAGAATACAGAGTTATCTTTTCTTTTAAACTGGACTTCATAGTTGGATACTTCGCCCTTTGATTTAAGGATTTCGATGAACGTATTGCGGTCATCCTGATTGATGTACAGGTCAGCGACCCGGATGGTTGTCATTTCTTCCGGGTCTTTGTAACCGAACATTTCTGCGAGTGCAGGATTCGTTGACACAATATGTCCACTGGTGTCTGCAGTGGTACGGAACAAACCGACAGGGATATTGGCTTGGAGTGTTCGGTATTGCACTTCAGATCTTTGCAATGCCCGTTCAGCTTCTTTTCTTTCTGTGATATTTTCCAGGATACCATCAAGATACACAATTTTTCCTGATGCATCTCTAATGGCTCGTGCACTCAGGGAGCCCCAGAATACAGAGTTATCTTTTCTTTTAAACTGGACTTCATAGTTGGATACTTCGCCCTTTGATTTAAGGATTTCGATGAACGTATTGCGGTCATCCTGATTGATGTACAGGTCAGCGACCCGGATGGTTGTCATTTCTTCCGGGTCTTTGTAACCGAACATTTCTGCGAGTGCAGGATTCGTTGACACAATATGTCCACTGGTGTCTGCAGTGGTACGGAACAAACCGACAGGGATATTGGCTTGGAGTGTTCGGTATTGCACTTCAGATCTTTGCAATGCCCGTTCAGCTTCTTTTCTTTCTGTGATATCTTCGAGAATACCATCCATATATGCAACATTGCCGGTTTTATCGATAATTGCCTTTACGCTCAGGGAGCCCCAGAATACAGAGCTATCTTTTCTCTTGAGTTGAACTTCGTAATTGGAAATTTCACCTATTGTGCTGAGAAGTTCGACGAATTTCTTGCGATCTTCCTGGTTCATGTAAAGGTCAGTAACGCGAATTTCTGCCATTTCTTCTTGTATCTCGTAACCAAGCATTTTCACAAGTGCTGGATTTGACGAAACGATACGCCCATCGGCGCCACCTGTTATACGGAATATACCCACTGGAATATTTGACTGGAGCGTCCTGTATTGCTCTTCAGAACTGAGCAGAGCGTCCTCAGCTTTCCTGCGCTCAGTAATATCTATAAAGGCTGCCTGAACAGCGGGTTCTCCTGAATAGACAATGCGGGTGGAGAATATTTCAACCCAGCAAATGGAACCATCTTTTCTTATTGCACGGAGTTCATAATGTGAGGGTGATGGTTTCCCTTCTAATTTCTCCGTATAACGGTCGAAAAAAAGCTTTCGGTCATCAGGATGAATGAGTGCTTGCGTTTCCGCTGTTGATAGATTCATTAATTCATCGACCGTATACCCCAGGATGTCAGCAATCGCAGTATTGACAAATACGGTGGTTATGGGTGACCCCTGTCCGATAATTATTCCCTGGAGAGATTGCTCAACCAGTGTCCTGAATTTATCTTCGCTCTCCCTGAGCGATTTTTCTATAAGCTTTTGCTCCGAGATATCATGAAAGATTCCCTGGATGATTGGCTTGCCTCCTACGGTTGTAATTGATGCACTGATGAATACTGGTTTGGTTCGACCAAACTTGGTGATAATTTCTGCCTCATCGTCTACCGCTCCTTTTTGCTCTATATGCATCTTAAACTTTGACATATAGTATTCTGCTTTTTCCGGAGGGTGAAGTTCCTTTTGATGATGCCCAATGATTTCCTCTTTTTTCTTTTCCAGAAGCCATTCTGTTGCTTTGTTGCAGTTAGTTACCAAGCATGTTTCGGGATCAGCCCAGATTATTGCATCCTTTGCATTTTCGAAAGTAAGGCTGAATTCGTCAACCTTTCTCTGGAGTTCTTCCTGCGCCAATTTTTGACCGGTGATGTCTCTGGTGGTTGCTATGAGCGCTTTTGGATTTCCCTGTGCATCCCTGATGAGTGAGGCATCCAGCTCACCATAGAACGGAGTCCCGTCTTTTTTGAGCAACGTATATTCCACATTCCTGATAGCGCCCCCAGTGAGTGTTTTCTTCATGTTTTCCAATGCCCTTTCATGGTCTTCAGGTGCAATGAGATCCAAAGCAGTTGTGCCCAATAATTCTTCTGGATTTTCATAACCGTGCATATTGAGGGTTTGTTGGGAGACTTCGATTATACGCCCCTCCAGGTCTGTTATGGTTACTGCATCAGGCGATGTAAGCAACAGTGCCTTATACAATTCATTTGGGTTCAAGAGCATTTTTTTAGCCTGTTGGTCGCTGTTTGTTAATTTCTTAAGATTATTTATTTGCTGACGGAGTTCCCCGATTTCCTTTATAAGCTGTTCTTTTGTCTTTTTATTATTTTTCATTTTCCGTATATGTGCAAACTTTTGAATTCTCTTTTCCTATAAATCGATCTCTCATTTAGTTTACAGCAAAATGAGCCTTTTGTCAACTTGTTCTCGTTTTAAAAATCCTGTTTCCTGCAGTATACTATTTGCTTTCTGCCACAAGAATTTTAGATGTACGAACCACTATCGGTGAAAGTAATCATTGTAAAAGAGAGTAGAAGTGCACGATGCTATTTTTAGCGTTTTACTACGTATCACTGCTGGTTTTCAAAGTATTCGAATGCATCGATTATATCAAGATAGACACCGTCAAATCCTGCATCAAGGATTTTTTTCAGATATGAATTGTTGTTGCCGTATATAATTGTCTGCCACTCAGGATTCCAGTACTTCACCTTGAAGTTCCCCGGCCAGTTTGGGTTCTCATCTCCCATCCAATCCGGTGGATTTGCATCCCATTCTGCTTTCCAGTAGTAGCGATAATCTTCAGCTTCTCCAATACTCATATATGCAATGAGCAGTCGGGAGCCCCCATCTGCCTTGTTTCCTAAAGATGAAATATCGGCTGTGGTTAATTCAATGTCGTTGAAAAACAAGTCAAGTATAATAATGTCAAAATTTGTTTGTTTCAAGGAGTCAATGAATTCATTCTTGCTGGAAAAGAGACCTGCGTCAATTAAATAGAGGAAATTGCGTGCTGCAGACAGGTTGGTGATATCTTGATTGTTGACATTGTAGGGGATTGCGGGATAGGAAGGGATGATATCTAAGTCTCTATGCTCTGCGGCGAATGAAATGTATCCCTTTATCTCACTGTTGGCATAGGAATCATCCACATATGACGGGGTCCAGCAGTAGTCAATTACGAGAACCTCAACACCATTGGTTTCTGCAATATCCAGGAATGTGAGCATAGAGTTCTTTTCAGAAACTGGCGTGGGCACATTATCCTCATCATATCCGTAGAACAGATCCTCTCTGCCTGTACCGTCAATTGCTGACAGATATTCTAAAACAGGCTCACCGGTCTCTTCACCATTGACGGTGAGAAGTTCCTGGCCATTTTGCGGGATGACAATGAAACTGGCATTGAATCCCTGCGCATCATTGCTGATTGTCTGCACAAAAGTGCGCATTTCCTGCCTGAAGTTCACCCCATCTTCTGGTCCATTATCATCCGCATCTTTTGGACATCCGGAGAAAAGAAGTGATATAATAATAAGTATTACTGGTAACACATTATGTTTCATTCTTTATCCTTTGTTTTTGTTTTCCTTCAGGATTGTTGATCTATTATTTTCTATTAATATTTGGAATTGAAGATTTTGACAATAGCATAGAAATCATCCTGTTCCGTGATGAGTGATTTTAGTATTTTACATATTATGGATAAAAGGTAAAACCAAGAATGGATTTTTTCATTTGAGTTGGGATACTACGACTCTATTCCGTAGAATAATTGAAGTATGCGTTCCCTGGAAGGGACATTCAATCCAACGAAATCGCCCATAAGTTTTCTGTCATCATAACGGATGTTCTCAAAGGAAAAGGTAATACTCAGTGCATCAATTTCAGCCACACAGAATGAAATTATGGATTCTTTCGAACAACCAAGGGAACCAGGATTGATAAATATTTTGTCATCATGGTAATTGATGTAAGCCTGTGAATGCGTATGTCCGAAGAAAACGTAGTCGACTCCCATCCCATCATAGTCCTTTGCGAAATCATCGAGCGATTTACCTTGAAAGAGCAAAGGCATGGATGTTGTGCTGAATGGTCGGGAGTGAATCATTAAGGCTTTCTTTTCGTTTAGTTTGAGAATATTGGATTTAGACAATTGCCCGAGCTTGCTGACAAGATCCGATCCAAGCTGCTTAATTGTCCAATCTTGATGAGCATAATCATTTTCAGAAGAAACAGTTGGGTCTCTCTTTAGAATTGCTATCTCATTATTACCGAGGATATTGATAAATCGTTTATCTGAAAGGACAATTTCAGTCACTTCTTTCGGATGAGGTCCTATCTGTACAAAATCACCGAGGTTGAGAATGTCCGTGACCTGATACCTATTCTCCAGGTATTCCATGAATACATTCAAAGCATAGATATTTGCATGAATATCGGATACAATGGCAAATTTCTCCTTCTTCATATCTATTCTCCTAACTTCTTAATTCTGCCAACAATAACAGCAGGAGCATATATTAAAGATAATGCAAAGTCAATTGTTTTTTGCTCATATTCTGCTTACTAACTTTCATTTTGCTTGACACTGCTTCCATTGTATGGCAGACTGTTTTGAAATTTGAGGATTGGTTTTTACGCAGGGAGGTTTTCATGAAGAAGCTATTTTTTAGCGGATTATGTATGATCCTTTGTAGTACAATTTTCTCGACAGAAACAGGAACTGCCGGTGTTTTGGAATCCATGGAACTGGAAATGGAGAGATCGTATGAGACACTCAGTAAAACAAAACCTATTTCCGCTTACTTTTTGCACTATGAAATATGGGATGAGCGGAATGTTTCCATAACTGCTTCATGGGGTGCTCTTTACAGAAATCTTGATAAGAAACATCGATACCTTGATGTTGATGTCCGTGTTGGTTCAAAAAAGCTTGATAATACCCATGAAATAAGAGGAGGAGTTAACTACATGGACTGGATTCCGTCAATAAATGAGATTAACGGAGACGATGATCCTGCTGCATTACGGGTAGCACTGTGGGCGGAAACCGACCGGCAATTTAAAAAGGCACAGGAAAAATATATAAGAATTCAAGCGGAAAGACAGGTGAAGGTTACTGAGTCTGATACATCTCCGGATTTCTCGCCTTCAACACCCGTAATGCATGTAGATGAAGCAAAGGAAATAAGGCTTGATTTTGGACTCTGGAGGGAAAAAGTAAAAGAGTTTTCCAGCATTTTTAAAGATTATCCCTGGATTTACAGTTCCCAGATTTCCTTACGGGCGCAGCAATTAACCAAATACCAGGTAAACACTGAAGGGTCAAAGATACGGGAGAATAGAGTTTTCTATCGCATTGGTGTTTATGCTTCGACAATGGCTGATGATGGAATGGAATTATATCTCAGCTATTCGTTCTTTTCCTTTGCTCCGGAGGGACTTCCATCGGATGAAGAAGTAATTGCGCAGATTGATACCATCATTACCCATCTTGATGCGTTGAGAAAAGCACCGATCGTAGAGCCTTACATTGGTCCGGCGATCCTGGTTAATAAAGCCAGTGGTGTTTTCTTTCATGAGATTTTTGGGCATCGTGTTGAGGGGCATCGACAGAAGAGTGAGTTCGAAGGGCAAACATTTACGAAGAAAGTGGGAGAAAAAATTCTCCCCGATTTTATCTCCATACGTGATGATCCGACTATTGCTGAATTTAATGGCAAAGACATAAATGGTTACTACAAATTTGACGATGAAGGAGTTCCGGCTCAGAAGGTCACCATTGTTGAGAGCGGGGTATTAAAAGGATTTCTTAAGAGTCGTCTGCCCATTGAAGGATTTCCTGAATCGAATGGGCATGGTCGGCGGCAGTATGGTCGAAAGGTGGTTTCCCGGCAGGGAGTTCTTTTCGTTACATCATCGAATGAGGTCTCTATGAACCAGCTTCGGGAAGCCTTGATTACGGAATGCAAAAAGCAGAAGAAACCATTCGGACTCATTTTTTATGATATATCAGGAGGCTTTACCAGTACCGGTAGGGGCGGTACACAGACATTTAAGGTTATTCCCCTTTTTGTTAAACGCATATACGTTGATGGGCGTCCTGACGAAGTTGTTCGAGGAGTTGATATCGTCGGAACACCACTGCTGTCTTTTGCAAAAATATCATTAACCGGAAATGATTATGAAATTTTTAATGGTAGCTGCGGGGCTGAATCAGGAATGATTCCCGTGTCTGCCATATCTCCTTCAATTTTTGTTTCAGAGATTGAGGTTGAGAAGAAATCAAAGAGCCAGGATAAACCACCAATCTTGCCTTCACCACTGGGAGAGGTGAAATGAAGGTATAGAATAACTATTGCATTGGTTTGGTTTATTTAGTTAGTTCTATTGGTTTAAAAGTCAATCATAAATGTGGAGGTCGGGATGAGAAACAGAATATTCTTTGTAGTGCTTTTTTTCACTTTCCTGTCAATCGGTAAACTATACAATAATATTCTTTTTATGGCAATGGATGATGAGATCCGCAGAAGTATAACGAGGCTCCAGATTGAGAATCAGAAAAAACCGTACTATATTTCTTATCGCATTGAAGAAAGAGAGTATATCAAGATAAAGGCATCATTTGGCGGTTTATTGTACAGCAATCGGAATCGTATCAGGGATCTGTATGTTGATTTGCGGATTGGCGATTATAGTTTTGATAATAGTAATTTTGTTGCCCGAATAAGTCACTCACGCATTATTGGTTCAGATTACACAAGCCTTCCTTTAGATGATAATTATGATGCGCTCAGAAATGATTTGTGGCTTATTACCGATGGCACCTACAAGAAAGCACTGGAAGAACTTTCAAGAAAGAAAGCTACGATTCAGAATCAACAGGTAAAAGATCAAACTTCAGATTTTTCGAAAGTTACATCCAATACCGCTATGGAACCAGCGGTAAAACTTGCCATTGATGAGGCAGTATGGGAAAATACAATTGTGACTCTTTCCAGAATTTTTCAGAAGTATCCCGATATTCAGGAATCAAGTATTACGTTCTACTCAAGGGCGGGTAATCAATACTTCCTCGATACAGAAGGCAGCAAGAGCCAGCAGGGAGCATTGCTAACCTACATTGAGGTTACAGCTAAGGCACAGTCGAAAGACGGGAATCCAATTGAGGATATACTTGGGTTTTACTGCCATGCTCCTGATGAGTTGCCGGATATTGCCACCATAAGCAGGAAAGTGGAAGCGATGGCTGAAACACTGACTCTTCAGATTGTGCTGGAAGAAACAGAAGACTATTCCGGACCCGTGCTTTTTGTTGGGCAGGCTGCAGCTGAATTCATGTTTCAAATATTGGGAAAAGGTGTTTCAGACCCTCGCAAACCGCTCTTCGAGAACGAAACGGTTTCAGGGAGTGCCGGAAGGGATATGGGAGTACTGGCAAATAGAATTGGACGCAGGGTTATATCATCTTTTCTTCATGCTTACGACGATCCGACGCTGAAAAAATGGAATGGAAAACCCCTCGTTGGCTATTTTGCTGTTGATGATCAAGGGGTTCCTGCTAAAAAAGCGGAGATCATAAAGGATGGCAAACTCTGTGGAGTTTTGATGAGCCGTACGCCAACAAAAAAGATTGATATCTCCAACGGTCATGGAAGGTTCAAAGATGAACGCTTTGGCTCACGAGTTTGTGGGATGGTTGGAAATCTTATTATAGAAGCAGATGAAACAAAGAGCCATTCAGAGATGAAAGAGATGCTCATTGACATTTGCAGGAATTATGAAATTCCTTACGGTATCATTGTAACCCGGTTAGAAATAACAAGACCAAGGACATTGAGGGAACGATACATGGGATATTTCACTTCAATGACATCGGGCAGCGAGAAACCAATTCTTTCTTCCCCTGTTGTAGCGTACAAGATTGATGTGGAAACGAAAACAGTCGAACTCATTCGGGGTTTGACGTTTTCATCCGTTACGCCACGGGTTTTGCGGGACATTGTTGCATCCGGTAATGAGGATTTTGTTTACAATTTTGTTTTCTGGGATGAAGAAGGAAATGCATATCCCATGTCAGTGATTACGCCCTCTATTCTTGTTGAGGAAATGGATATTGAAACCTCGGGGAAGAAAGCCAGAAAGTTACCCATTCTCAATCACCCATACTTTAAGAATTGATTAACAGATTACTATGAGATCACATTGATAAAAAGGGGAGCCAGAAGTGACTCCCCTTTTTATATTTTTGAAAACATATACGATTACTTTGTTAGTGTAAGTTTCTTAACAGCTGTGAAGTTTTTTGAGGTGAGTTTATAGAAGTAGATACCCGGTGAAACCTTTATCCCGCTGTCATTTCTTCCATCCCAGGATACAGAAGAGGTGAGCGAAGAGTGAGGAGAGAAAAGTGAAAACCTCTTTACCAAACATCCACGCAGGTCAAATATCGTTAGCTCTATATCTTTTGCATCGGGCAGGATAAAAGAGATGGTAGTGACAGTTGCAAATGGATTAGGATAATTCTGTTTCAGTTTGCAGCTTAACTGCTTTTCAGGGGTATCTTCTTCAACACTTCCTGGTTGAACAACGATGTTCTGACAGAACTCTGATGTGTTAAAGTTCATATCGGTTGTTGTGGCCGTTACGTAATCGCCTGTGATGAGTCCTGAAACCAGAGTGCTCCAATTACCCGCCCCATCTGGATTGGCAAATCCGAGAAAGATTTCGCCTTCACCATAACCGCTTGGATCCTGTCTTGCCTTAAACAGTTCAATTCTCGCCTGGTTTGGCGGCGTGTCAATATCAAGTGTTCCGGTAATCTGTGTCTGCC
>SOKD01000134.1 GCA_004376305.1 Candidatus Cloacimonadota bacterium
GTTAACAATGCAGTAAAAGGAATGGGATTTGTGCCGGTGAAAGATAAATTAAAAGAGACCATTGCTCATCTCGAGGAAACTATCTCAAAGCCCAAGGTTGAAAGAGTTGAAATTCTCAAACAAAACTATAAGAATGAGCGATTATTTGATAAGACCCGGCAGGTTTCACTTGAGCTCTATGCTGAACCGAACTTCGAAACCCATACCTTTCTCAACCAGATTGAAAACCCCGTTTGTGCTATTGTTTTCATGGATATACCCTGCTTTGAAATCAGGTGTATTGCCAGGCTCATTCACCCTGATGATCCTGATGCAACACCCTATGAAAAGGATGTTTCGCATTACACCAATTTAGTTCACAGTTATTTCCATGGTGAGTTTGAAAAACAGTTCATAGCCGTGATTTACTATGTAATAGAAGAGTTTGATAATACGCCGGGGAAAAAGAAAGGGATACGAACCGTTCCTCCGCTTCCCATTGAGAAGACCGAAGAGATCAAAAAAACGAAGGAGTAGATCTACAGAGGATGTATAATGAATTCAAAAAACAATTCTGTTTTTCCTATCATTCATTTCCTCCTCATCTGTACTGTTAGTGTATCACTTCTGGGTGCGCAGGAGAAGGAACTTTCGGAAAAACACTATAGAATATACTCTCGCGCAAAAAAAGAAGTGACCGTAATAGAACACATGGTGGATGATTGTGCTCATTATGATGTAATTGTTCTTGGCGAGGAACATTCTGATTCAGTTGCGCATTATCTCGAACACCTGTTACTGGAAAAGCTGTACAATCGCTATGGAGCCAGTATTGCGCTTTCTCTGGAAATGTTTGAGCGTGATGTACAGGTCGTATTAACCGAGTACATCGAAAACAAAATAGAAAAAAAACGTTTTGAAAAGGATGCACGGCTTTGGATTAACTACAAGGACTACCAACCCATGGTTGAATTCTCAAAAGAAAATGGCATCGATATTATTGCAGCAAATGCTCCCTTCCGCTATGCGCATCTGGCAAATGCAAGAGGACAGGAATTTCTCGAAACGCTCAGCAAAAGTTCGAAGTCATTTTTTGCTCCTCTTCCCTGTGACACAGCATCAGGTGCTTACCATGATAAATTAATGAACCTGAAGAACCTCATACCCGTTTCTCCGGTAAAAGACTCTCTGCTTCCTGATGGAATGAAAAATAAGAAGATGCCATCCTTGATGCCAACATTCGATATAATCCAGGGACAATCACTCTGGGATGCAACCATGGCACACTCAGCATATCGCTATTTGGAAGAAAATCAAGGTAAAAAGATTCTTCATATCAATGGGCGAATGCATAGTGATGAATTCTTCGGGATTGTACAGCAACTAAAGCATTACAACAAAAAGTTAAAAATTCTTGTATTGTCAGTATTTCCGGAGGATTCTTTTCCAAACACGGATTTTAGTCAGTATGATAATCTTGCTGATTATATCATAGTAACAGATCCCTCAATACCAAAAACAATTAAGGAGTAACCTTTTTATCTGTTCCCTTCCCGTTTTTGGTCTGAAGAATAATGCCTGCAATAATCAGGACCAGCCCGCCTATCGTTGATAGGAGTATTTTTTCACCAACCACGCGGCTGATAATGATCAAAGAGATGAATGGCGAAAGGTAGATAAGATTGCCCACCTTTGCAGTCGTTTTCGATAGTTGCAATGCCTTCAGCCAGAGAATAAAGGTAATTCCCATTTCAAACAAACCCACATAGCCTGCTCCAACAAATCCCCGTAGGTCAGGAATTCTTATTCGTTTTGTCAAGAGCATTGTTATGAAGATGAAAATAAATCCAAAACAAAAATTCAAAAAGAGCTTTACGGTCTCATCCCTTCTATCTTTTACATTGTAGATCCAGAATAATGACCATATGACCGTACTTCCCAATGCAATCAATACACCGGTTGCATTCGTAAAATGAAAACTCAGGATATTTCCCCGCATTGCTATCACAAATGCCCCGATGAAACTGATTGCGATCGCAATGATACTCCGGAGTTTCATTTTTTGTTTTAAGAGGGGAATCGACAGGAGAGCAAGTACAACGGGCCATGTGTAGTTAAGCGCGAGAGCTTCCTGCGCTCTCAGCAAATCGTAAGCTTTAAAGAGCACAATATAGTAAAGGAAAGGATTGAGAAATCCAAGCGCTGCAGAATGGAAAAAGTCCTTTGCACAAAATGTTCTTAGGAGTTTCATTTTCTTCTGAACAAGAAGCAGGAGAAAAAGAAACACGACTGATGTTAGGGATGAAAAAAACAGCAGCTCAAAAACATCCATATAGCCCAGTGTTATCTTGAATACCGATGCTACCGTAGACCAGAACAACACTGCAATTACTGCATACAGATATGCCTGTTTTTGTTTTTTCATGTAATAAATGTAAACAGGAGGTTAGTCTCTGTCAGGACTTTTCTCATGACAAATATTGATCTCAATGATCTGTGTAAATCAGCATTAAAGAAACTTTTACTCTTCAAGGAACTTCTGGATTGCATTATCCGGGATAAACTCTTCTTCAAAGAGGGTGCTATTTGTACCTTTATAACCAATCAATTTCTTCGTCTTCTCATCAATGAAAATCTCAAGATGGCCAATGCTGCTGAGATTACCGTACGTCCTGCAGATGATCGTATGGTTAACTGCGCTTTCGTAGGGTTCCCTCCTGCCCCTTCCCTCTCCACCACCGATGATGA
>SOKD01000181.1 GCA_004376305.1 Candidatus Cloacimonadota bacterium
CAATGGAATATCTTTTGCCACCGCACCACCGAATGCTATCGAACAACAGGATGCCATCAATGGAGAGGGAACTATTCGGGTTTTTCCCAATCCATTTAGCTCCTCTATAACTATCCATCTCTCAGGAGTACAGGAGCACCAGAATACAAGTGCGCAAGAAATCAAAATCTACGATATAAGTGGTCGGGTGGTGAAGACGTTAAACATTTTGCCAGTTGACGGCAGGCAGCAGACCGCGGTAACATGGAACGGACGGGATGATGGTGGAAAAGAACTTCCGAGTGGCGTGTATTATCTGAAGTTTGCAGCAGGAGAGTATAAAACAACGAGGAAGCTATTATTGGTAAAATAAGACAGGGATCTAAAGAAAATTCAAGAGAAATTTCCTTCGGGAATAAGGTAATTTTGCATTTCTTGAAATATGCAAATGAGACTTCCACACCTCATGAAGTATGGAAGTCTACATAGAATCTGTAAATGTATTACATTGTCCGTTGATCCTGGTTCTCAAATCCATTTGACTTTTGCACAATAATCAAGTAACATTCACCCATGACCAAAAAAAGCGGCTGGGGAGTTTTGCTTTTTGCGCTGGGTTTGATATTATTGGTGGGAGGATACTGGTTTCTGAATTTGAAACCACCGCGATTTGATACTGATATTATAAAAAAGGTGTTTTTCTGCATCGGTATTGCAACAGGAGTGGTCGTTCCATTGCTTGGATACTTATCCTATCCGCGAGTTCACAACCTGAAAGTATATCTTGCAGGATATCTTACCGGGGTAGGAGCACTTTCTTTCTTTCTGCTTGGACCTTCAGGTCTTTTCTCATCACCAATACCCGGAAATTTTATCCCTGGTTTGTACCTCTTTATAATTGCTGCAATTTTTCTGAGTACTGTATTGCCAACCTTTTTGAAGTACCGTCATACGAAATCAATTACCATAACTCTGCTTCTTATTGAAATGAGCCTTATTTACGTACTTCGAACCACCACTATACCGGTTTCGTTGCTTCATTCCCTACGACACTTCCATATCATCCAGTGGGCAAACTTAATACCAGCGGCAGCAGCGCTCTTAAGCCTGCTGTTTTCAGTTTATGTACTGAAACTTCAGTTTTATCTGGGAGGTGTCCTGGGGGGAACGATGTTGCTTTTTTGTGGTGGATGGTATCTGGGACCACGCAGTGTCAATCTCTCAATTTTCGATTCCTACATTTTTGCTGCAACTCCGTTGTTCCTCGGCGTTGGTATCCTCGTCCATTGGATAGCTCGAATGGAGCATAGGGCATCCTATGATCCATTACTCAGGATTTATAACCGCAGTTATTGCGAGAAGGTTCTTAGCGAGCAGATCCCACTTAAAACCTCTCCTCCTTTTGGGATTGCTATCGTTGACATCGACCGTTTCAAAAAGGTCAATGATACCTACGGTCACAAGATCGGAGATGAAGTACTCATTCAGGTAGCTCGTATCCTTACAAATGAGTTGGTGCCCCAGGGAATTGTGTGTCGCTATGGCGGAGATGAATTCGTCGTCTTTTTTCCCGGGAAAAACAGCACAAAAATCAAGATAATTGTGGAAAAAGCCCGCAAATCAGTCAAGGCTGCAGTTATACGTTCTGGGAAAAAGAAGATCAGGGTTACGTTATCAATCGGGATTTCCCATCGTAAGAACACAATTCAGAGTCTACCAGAAGTCCTGAAGACTGCTGATAAGGCACTGTACCGCGCCAAGAAGCATGGTCGAAATCAAGTGAGATTCAGTAAGACCTCACAAAATGAACGTTAAAAGAAAGAGGTTGCAGTAAACGGTACAGCAAGAAAACGTAGAGGGAATAGATACATTTTATTAGTTGGATTGGTTGAAAAATTAACGACCGAACGATTGAAAGGTGAGGTGCGTATGATAGCAGATAGGATAAGCACGTTTTACATTGTACTATGTATGATTACAGTTGTTTTGCTCATATGCAATTGCCAGAATGATACAAGGGTAAATCTCATTCTGAATGGGTTTATTTTGCCCGGAAAAACCACAACAGATGGTGGCATATTGATTAAATTTATCTGGCAGGGAGGAGGGTGACTGCGCGAAGTACATGAGGTCATGTACGATTGGAATGAGCATCATTTAACTCTAATCCCCATTGGTCTCGATGATCCCGATGGAGTGTGTCCCGATGATATATTCTGGAAGGTTGATTCGGTTGAAATTGATCCATTAGAGGAGGGAGCGTATTCAGTAGAGTTGATTGGAAGGGAAACCACGTATTATGGCACATTCCTTGTGCCAGCTGATGCACCGGACAGCCTTTTTCAGTTTTTCATTACCATAATAAATAAAAATTCCGGTGATGTTGTGCTAGGACATGAAGTAATGCTTCATGTATATTCACCAATAGATACTCAATTTACGGATACGACAAATTCCGAAGGATATGTTGAATTCGCCTATTTCTCGTCAACAACAGATAGCTTGTGCTATGGATTAAGAGAGGCTCACGTTGCGCAAACCTGGATCGAAAAAGGGATACCCGAAGTGATGGAGATCGGGATTAGGCAATAAATACCGGGCTGTAGTAACGACAGGGAGAAGAAAACAGTAAGAAGAAAAGAGTAAAAAGAAACAGTAAAAAGGAAACAGTATGATAGTGTAATGTATCTTAATTATCATTACTGTCATTCCTTCGCTTCTCTTGAGGACAGGTTTGAAAAAGGT
>SOKD01000211.1 GCA_004376305.1 Candidatus Cloacimonadota bacterium
AGGCGCTTCCTCTGATTTTTGCGGTTCTCCTGTTTCTGGCTGCTGGATAGTTTTTTCAGTTTCAAGTGGTTTTTCAATGGATGGTGGCTCGATAATTTTCTTCTCCTCAAGTTCTTTGTTCAATTCCGTAACAATATCTTCTGTTTCAGCAGTAGTTGCTTCTGATGGCATGTCAGGTGAGGTTTGCATATCACCCTCCCCGAATATGGACGTAACTCCCTCCATACGGATATTGTCTTGTTGGTTCTCTTCTTCTGGTTTCTCTGTCGCCTTGGCAAGTTCTTCTCTGGGTTGTGGTGACTCGAATTGCTGTGGCATTTCAATTACCTCTGGAGATGGTTCGGTGGTTTCCGGTTGTTGGGGTTGCTCGAATGTCTGTGGAGATTCTTCCGTTACGGGAGGCTCTGTTTGCGGTGGAATTGGTTCATCGAGGGGTTTCGATTCTTCCTGGGGTTCGACTGGAGCTAATTGTTCTTCTGTGATAGCCTGTGAATCTATTGGATTTTCTTCCTTCTGGGCGGGTGTTTCCGTTACCGGTGGTTGTGGCTCAACTGTAGTAGTTTCTTCGAGTGATGGGGTTGCAGCCTGTTCTGTTTCAAACATCGCTGTAAAGTCAGCTGCAGTGGAAATTGTATCTGATTCTTTGATTTCCTCAACAACCATGGTTGTTTCTTTGGTTTCCGTTGATTCTGGACTTGTTTCAAATACTTCCGACAATGATGGAGCATTAGAATTGGCTTCAGGTTCCTCTTCCTGGGGGACTTCTTTCTTGGCAGATTTGCCTGGAATCGTCTGGAATGAAGCATATTCATCTGATTGAGGAGAAATTTCTCCTGAAAGAGTTTTGAGAGATTCCACTTCCTTCTCAATGCGTTCATTGAGTGGATCAAGGTCGAGTAGTTTCTTGTAGGTTTCGTACGCTTTTTCGTGCTGATTCAGGATTTTGTATACCTCGCCGATACTTTCAAGAACAACAATATTCTGAGGGTCATTCTCAAGTGCATTCTTGAATTCCTCTTTGGCAAGCTCGTACATTCTCTTGTCTGCATAACACTTACCAAGAACTATTCTTGCACTTGCGTAATTTGGGTGTATTTCCAAACCTTTCTGAAGAATTTCAATGGCTTCATCCACCATGCTATTCTTTCTATACGCGTTGGCTAAAGGTGAAAAAACAAGTGATTTGGGGTCTTTTGCAAGCCTTTCACTCAGTTTTTCTATCTCAGGCGGTAATCCCTCGTAATTCTCAGCCAATTTTACCTCCACGTTAGCATTATTTTCGTTTATTTTTGCACATTTGACTGGTAATGTCAAGTGAAAAATATCTTTTTTAAGAAATAGTCAGATTTTACTTGACAAACAAATTGCTCTTTGCTATAGTGCTGAAAAAATGAGGAAGGAGGTGTTTGTGATGAAGAAATTCGTTACTATTTTGTTTTTGCTTTCGTTCGTTATTGCACTTATGGGAACAATCGGATGTGGACCAAAATATGCTTCGAAAGGAACATTAGCCGAATTAGAGGAAGCAGAACAGGCTTGCGAATCAGCGAAAATTGAAGTTAAGAATCTTGAAACGAAAATCGAACAATTGAAAGAGGAGATTACTTCCAAGGAAGCAAAGATTGTAAACTTGGAGAAACAACTCGAAACATTGAAAGGAAAGTAGTAATCTTGCCATGAAAGGAGTGGATTTGAAATGAAAAGAAACTTGCTTATGGTTTTGCTTTTCTCCATTCTCCTCATGAGTTTTTTCTCTTTTGCATTAGCTGAAGAGAAAATTAGTGAGGAAGAAGCACAAATGTTGATTAAGGAATACAGAGCATGTGCTGAGAAATATGGTGAGAAAGCAAAAGAACTGAAGGTTGAGCTTGGACCTTTGGAAGAGAAGGTTGCCGAGCTGGATAAGAGAATTGCCGAGCTGGAAGCAGAAATTGCAACATACAAGACTGAAGAACATGACTACTACATGGTCAGGGAAGGTGATTGGCTTTCGAAACTTGCAGAGTATAAAGAAGTATATGGACATGGTAACTATGCAAAGTGGCCAAGAATCTATAAGGCAAATAAGAATCTTATTAAGAACCCGGATTTAATTTATCCTGGATGGAAATTAGTTATCCCAAGACCCTAATTTCCTGTTTGTAAATTGGAGCAGCCAACCCCATATAGAGTGTTGGCTGCTCCAATATTTTGTGCCCTGTTGTGTGTCCATAGTATGTGCTATGTGCTTGTTATTTATTTGTGAATACAGAACAATATTATAATACCAATCAAACATAATATCCCAATTGGCTGAGAAAGTTTATATTCTTGAAGATTTTTCTCTTATAAACTTTTTAGGAGAAAATGATAGAAATCTTCGAATTATGCAGAGCATATTCTCCGGAAAAATTGTTGTGCGTGGTGGGAAACTTATTCTTATCGGAAAGAGTAAAGAAATCCAAGAATTTGAGAACGGTCTTCAAGCAATAATGGATGAAGCAAGAGGGGGTAAAATGATTGATGAAGCGTCAATTGATGCAGCATTCGAATCCAGCGAGAGAACGAAAAAGAAAGAGGAAACCCTTGTTATCAAGACACCCAAGAAGGTGATTCGTCCCAGAACGGACGGACAGATGCGGTATCTCGAAGCTATGGAGAAAAATGATATCGTAATCTGCATAGGTCCTTCAGGTACAGGAAAGACGTATCTTGCTGTTGGAAAGGCGATTCAAAG
>SOKD01000396.1 GCA_004376305.1 Candidatus Cloacimonadota bacterium
CAGGATACAGAAGAACAGGACGTTGCCAACTGCGTATATCCTCTGGGCTCTCACTTCCAGCGGGTATAAAGGAGCAGAAACGAAGAAAGCTGCTGCATACATTGAAGCCAATCTTGCAAATGAACAGGATTCCTATGTACTCTCAATTTGTGCTAACGCCTTTGTCGCATATGATCCTGAAGGAAAGGTCACCGAAAGGGTCATGAAAAAGCTCGTTGAGAAGAGGATTGAAGACAAGGAAGTCGTGTACTGGGAATCTGAAATCCCAACCTTTACGTATGCAAAGGGGAAAGGAGCTGATATCGAAGCAACAGCACTGGCAACGTATGCACTTTTAAAATACAACAGGTATATCACTATCGTTAATAAGGCGATAAGTTACCTTATCAGATCAAAGTATCCAGGAGGCAATTGGGGTTCTACCCAGGCAACCGTTCTTTCGCTAAAATGTCTGCTTGCCTCATTGAAAGGAAGCACAGAAAATGTTAATGCAACAGTAAAAATATTCCTCAATGGGAAATCCAAGGAGACAATTCGTCTTGATAAAGATAATGCTGATATAATGTTTCTCATCGATCTTGCTCAAGCAACCGTTGAAGGAAAGAACGAGATTACCATATCCATTGATGGCAAAGGAAATCCAATGTATGAGATCGCTTCACGCTATTATATCCCCTGGACACTCGTGGAAACAGAGAAGCGGAAGGACATTCTTTCGATTAACGTTGATTACGACAAGACAACACTTTCTCAGGATGATGTAATCACCTGTTTTGTAAAGGTAACGAATAATATCACTGCATCAGCGGATATGGTCATTGTTGATCTCGGTATTCCACCAGGGTTCTCCGTTGATACAGGAGATCTGCAGAAACTTGTTGGCACGAAAGTCGAGAAATACAATGTAACTGCGCGGCAGATCATACTCTACATTGAGCGGATAAACTTCAAAAAGCCAATCGAATTTTCTTACCGGCTCAAAGCAAAGTTCCCGATAAATGCAAAAACTCCAACGTCAAAAGTGTACAAATACTATGAACCGGAAGTGGAAACCATCGCAGAACCTGTTGATATTGAAGTGAAGGGATAATATGAGATTGTCCCGTTGAATCAATGCACCAAAGATAAGGTGGCATGTAAAGGAGGCAGCATTCATGTGCTGCCTCCTTTTTGAATTGGTTTGCCATCAGCGCTCGATCACACAAAATAAACTCTTTGTACTCAGAGAAAATTATCTCCCTTGAAATATTATCTTGACAGGCAGTTTTTTTTTGATATAATCGAAACGATGCGTGGAATACCTTTTAAACATTAGCGTAGAACATAATGTCAGATTACACTGAACTGGATAGTTTCATCGATAGCATTTCGCAGGATCCACAACTCAATCAACGTATTTCCCATATTGAAGTAATCAAAGAGCAGAAAGCTCGATTTTTAGATTTTCCAGAAGGTCTCCATGATGCGCTCGTGAAGACCCTGGAATCCTTGGGAGTAACACGATTATACTCGCACCAGGTAGAGGCATATACGATGCTTGCTGAGGGAAAGAACATTGTCGTTGTTACCCCTACAGCATCAGGAAAAACGCTCTGTTACAATGTGCCGGTGATCGATGCAATACTGAAGGATGAAAATGTTCGCGCTCTGTATCTTTTTCCAACAAAAGCCTTATCTCATGATCAACTGGAGGGGCTCGAACACTTGCTTGAAGCTCTGAATCGAGGATTTGCAACATTTACGTATGACGGTGATACTCCAAAGGATATCCGGAAAAGTGTACGAGAGAGATCAAGCATTGTCCTGTCAAATCCTGATATGTTGCACAAGGCTATCCTTCCGCATCACACAAAATGGATAAAGCTTTTTTCCAATCTTCGTTTTGTTATTATCGATGAACTCCATAACTATCGGGGTGTTTTTGGCAGCCATGTGGCGAACGTTATTCGTCGAATGAAACGGATAGCCCGTCACTACGGATCGAATCCTCAATTTATTCTTTCATCTGCAACAATCGCAAACCCTTCGGAACTTGCTGAAAAACTCATTGAAGCAAAAGTCGATTGTATCGATAACAGTGGTGCACCGCAGGGAAGAAAATACTTTGTACTCTGGAACCCCCCTCTTATTGATAGAGATATGGGACTCAGAAGGAACTATATTACCGAAGCTCAGCTTGCTGCTGAAAGGCTCGTAAAACGGGGAGTTCAAGTAATTCTTTTTGCCAGGAGCAGGCTCAATGTTGAAATTCTTACTTCGAGATTAAAGGAGAAATATGAAAAGAATCCCAAAATGCTCGGAATGATACGAGGTTACAGAGGCGGATATCTTCCAAATGAAAGACGGGAGATTGAAAAGGCATTGCGTAATGGAGAAGCGCGGGTTGTAATAAGCACGAATGCACTGGAGTTAGGAATTGACATTGGTGCTCTTGATGCTGCTGTATTGGCAGGATATCCCGGCTCAATTGCAAGTACCTGGCAGCAAGCAGGAAGAGCGGGAAGAAAGGAAAAATCTTCAGTTGTTGTGCTTGTTGCGAGTTCGGCGCCACTCGACCAGTTTTTGATGAATCATCCTCACTACTTTTTTGGTTCATCTCCTGAAAAGGGGCTCATAAATCCTGATAATTTGCTTATCCTTCTTGCGCATGTGAAATGTGCTGCGTTTGAATTACCATTTCAGGAAGGGGACCAGTTTGGTAAGGAGCCGCTTGAAGAAATTCTTTCGTACCTTGAAGAAAAGGGAGTGCTGCACAGGAGCGGTTCGCAGTGGTTCTGGACAGAGGATTCGTATCCGGCAGATACGTTTGGTTTGAGAAACATACCGAGTGAAAATTTCGTGATAGTTGACAGAACGGGAGGAAGAGCAAGAAGCATTGGTGAGGTTGACTATACGTCAGCACCCATGCTTCTTCACGATAAGGCAATTTACATCCATGCCGGTGAGCAGTATCATGTTGATGAGCTCAATTACGAGCAGAGAAAGGCGTATGTGAAAAAGGTTTCAGTGAATTACTACACAGATGCAATAGAGTATACAAAGGTTAAAGTACTGGAGGATTTTGATACGAAGAACGAAGCACATTGGGGGGAAGTATGCGTTACGAAAAGAGTTGTAGGATACAAGAAAATTAAACTAACGACATTTGAGAATATTGGATTTGGAGATGTAAATTTGCCAGAAAATGAAATGCACACAACATGTTACTGGTTTACGATTGAAAAGGGCTTACTGGATGGTCTTGGATATTCGGAGGATGCAATTATTTATGGACTTTATGGAATTGCGCATCTGGTCGGGAATATTGCACCACTTTTTCTCCTCTGTTCAAGAAGAGATATCGGAGTACATTTAGGTGATAGGGAAGGATTGTGGTCTTTCGATTATGAGTTGAGCAAACGTGATGCGAAGGCAATTAAGGAGATGAAAAAAGGATTGTATTCACCGACCATATTTTTATACGAGAATTATCCGGGTGGTGTTGGTTTTGCACTTGAATTGTTTACTATTCACCCTGAACTGTTCCTGAAGGCACGGGATGAAATAAGAGCATGTTCTTGCAGTTATGGTTGTCCATGTTGCGCAGGGCCATCTCCGGTTCGGAACATGAATATTAAGGAGATATCATTGAATATCCTCAATGCTCTCATAAAGGAGCAATTGAGCACACCGGAAGGTACAAATAAAAAGAAAAAGAAGCATAAGGAGAAAGGGAGTAATAATGGATGAGAAAATTGTAAAACCAGAGGAACTCGTGACCGTTCCGGAAATGGTGAAAAGGAGTGCGGAGCGTTTTGGTGATAATATTGCAATGCAGATGAGGCGGGAAGGTGTTTTTGAAAAAATACTCTATCGCGAGCTCTACGGTAAGGTAAGGGCAGGTGCTGCTGCACTCATGTCAATGGGTTTTAAAAAAGGGGACAAGGCTGCTATTATCGGAGAGAATAGACCTGAGTGGCCAATTTCCTATCTTTCCATTGTCTTCGCTGGCGGAATCGTTGTGCCTCTGGATTCACAACTTAAATACAAGGAAATAGGACACATCCTGTCTATTTCAGGTACAAAACTCGTTTTTGCTTCTCCAAAGCACATTCCTGTTATAAACGAGTGCAGAGAGAACACCGGGTTACCCGAGACAGTTGTGTGTATGGAACAGACGGATTCAAAGGATTTGTTTATGCTCGATGATTTCATCAGGAAAGGCCAGGAGCTTATTGCTGAAAGCACATACGATCTTGATGAAAGGAAGGTAAACCTTGATGACATTTTTGCTTTAATTTTCACTTCAGGGACGACCGGGAAATCGAAAGGTGTGATGCTTACGCATAGAAATATTGTCTATGATGCTATTGCGGTGAGCAAGGTTATCGCCGTTGATGAGACGGATCGGCTTATCTCAGTTCTTCCGCTTCATCATACATTTGAGGCAACTGCAGGATTTTTTCTCCCTTTGTATATTGGAGCAACGATAACCTATGCCCGGAGCTTGAAATCAAAAGAAATAATCGAAGACATTAAGGATACGAAAGCAACGATTATGCTTGGCGTTCCTCTTCTTTATGAGAAGATACTCAAGGGATTACGCAGAGGAATTAAAGAGCAGAGACCGATAATTAAGTCTGTTGTGAAAATGAATCTTGCTCTGGTAAGAGGGATTAAAAAGATATGTGCAGCAGAACCGGGAAGGATGCTTTTCAAAAGTTTGCGAAAGAAGGCGGGTCTTGATACTATACGAATGATGGTTTCAGGAGGTGCTGCGTTACCGCTCTGGATCTCGAAGGGATTCAGGGAATTTGGATTCAATCTCTTTCAGGGGTACGGGTTAACTGAAACATCACCGGTTACCAACGTCAATCCGAGTAAAAAAGTCAAGTGCCAATCGGTGGGTCCTCCGCTGCCAGGTGTACAGATGAAGATTGTTGATCCTGATGAGCATGGAGTGGGTGAGATAGCAGTCCGGGGGCCGATTGTTATGATCGGTTATTATAAGGATGAGGAAGAAACCGCAAAGGTGCTCAAAGATGGTTGGTTCTACACTGGAGATTTCGGAAAAACTGATGGTGACAACTACTACTATATTACCGGGAGGAAGAAAAGTGTCATTGTATCGAGCGCCGGGAAAAACATTTATCCGGAAGAAATTGAGGATGAGCTTCAGGCAAGTGATTACATAGAAGAAGTTCTGGTTATTGGCAGAATGAGTCCTGATACGAAAAGGGAAGAGGTACATGCAATTGTCTATCCGGATTGGGAAACGCTTGATAGCTATACAAAAGAGAAAGGCATTGAACAGACAGAACAATGGAGGAGCAAGTTCTTTAAGGCTGAAATTGAGGAGCGATGCAGTAATCTTGCAGATTACAAAAGGGTGAAATCCTTTTCGATACGTGAAGAGGAATTTCCAAAAACAACCACAAGGAAAATTAAAAGATTCCTGTTTCAGGAAAAAACAATTCCAACAGAAAAATGAAAGAAATCGAAGAATGGAGTTAACTGGTTTAAATAAATAAACCAATCTGGCCCCATAATTTACCTCTTTTTATTCTCTTGACTTTGCATAGATTCGTGTGGTAAAAAATGTTATGACGAGAAAAAAGTTGCGCATAGCCCTTGTTACCGATGCTTACTATCCTCATGTCGGGGGAATTCAGGAACATGATTATCATCTCGGCGTTGAATTAAAAAAAAGGGGGCATCTGGTCAAAGTTATAACGGGGGCTACGGGGGAAAACATTTGCCCTCCCGGACTTGATGTTATCAGGGTCGGACGCATTATTCAATACCCAGCTAATAAATCTTTTTCAAAGATGACTGTAGGTCTGGGGATTGGTGGAAAGCTGAGAAGGATATTCAGAAATGAAAAATTCGATATAGTGCATGTGCATGGTGCATTAAGCCCGTTTCTTCCTGTCTACTCTCATATCCTATCCCATACAACTACCATTCATACCTTTCACTCTCAATTTGAAGAAAGTATTCCATACGGCATTTTCAAGAAGCTGTTGCAGCGGTGCATGGAAAGAATTGATGGGATTATTGCTGTATCGAATGCGGCAAAAGAATGCACAAGCCGGTACCTTTCAGGAAATTATACCATTATTCCGAACGGAATAGATATGCAGCGGTTTAATCCGAGGAATGAAAGATGCAAAAAATTTGAAGGCAAAGAACCAATGATACTTTTTGTGGGTAGATTCGAACCCCGCAAGGGATTAAAGTATCTTTTTCTTGCATTTAATGAAATCATTGCGCAGATTGCCGGAGCCACGCTTGTCATTGTTGGTGAGGGAAAGCTGAGAGATTATTACAAGGGCTTTCTCTCGAAGCAGGCTCTGCAGAGTGTTTATTTTGAAGGAAAAGTTTCCATGGAGGTGCTTCCTTCCTACTTTGTAACCAGTGATATTTTTTGTTCGCCTGCATATACCGGGGAATCATTTGGCATTATATTGCTCGAGGCACTCGCTTCAGGTACTCCTGTTGTTGCCTCTGATATACAAGGTTACAGAACGGTAATACGGAATGGTTACAATGGACTTCTTGTTCCTCCAAAGAATCCTGGGGCAATTAGCGGTGCTATTATGAAGATACTTGAGAATGCGCAGTTGAGAAAGAAACTCGTACGTGATGGTTTGAAATCTGCCCGGAACTATTCATGGAATACCGTAACTGACTTGATCGAGAAGTTCTATTTTGAAACGCTGCAGAAAAAACAATTGGATAATGAGCTCATTCAGAAAAATTCCCATTCTTGCATACCATAAGGTTGATAGGAGCTTTGAGTGGGGAGTAACAAGGCTTTATCCTTCCCAGTTTGCAGAACAAATGAGATTCCTGCGAAGAAAAGGATATTCATCTGTAACCCTTACAGGCGCATTCCAGTCAGGGAGTATAAAGTGTGTTGCAATAACCTTTGACGATGCGTACAAAGAATTGCTTGAAAATGCTATTTCGCTGATGATACGCTATTCTTTTACTGCAACCATTTTTGTTGTTACCAATTTTGTTGGCAAAGAGAATCTCTGGGATGTAAACCTTGGTTTCAGAAAATTCAAACATATGGATTGGTCTGTTTTACGTTCTCTGTGTGATGCAGGTTTTGAAATTGGTTCACACACACATACACACCCAGATCTCACAAAGATTTCTGAGGTGCGTATCAGAGAGGAACTAACCGTATCAAAAAATATTTTGGAAAGTAAACTTGGTGTTCCAGTACGTTTTGTATCGTATCCATTTGGCAGATATTCAAGAAGAATCAAGGAAATTGTGGAGGAAAGCGGATACAGTGGTGCTGTTTGTCTTTCGCATCCCTTCCGGAGAAAAGACGGTCTTTTTGAGATAGAACGGCAAAGCGTTTATATTATTGATTCATTGGATAATTTCAAAGCAAAGTTGGGGATATACGGAAGCGCTGGTTTTATGTTTGAGAAAATGAAGGGAAGAACCATTAATTTTTTTGCTGGCGCTACCCATATAATTAAAATGATTCAGTCAAAGTATGAAAAGGATAGGCATGACGAAGAAATCTGAGATCAGCTTGAAATTACAGCCGCTGGACTTGCTTTTTCTTATGAGACCCCCGATGTTAATACCTGTATGGGCATTTTTTCTTGCTGGATTCTGGCATTCAAAAAATATCGTCCTACGTGAAATTCTTCTGCAAATCAGATATTCATTCATTCTAAAAGGTAACTTTTGGTTATCGTTTGTTTCGTTCTCGTTGTTGATGGGTGCTGTTTACATTATCAACCAGATTGTCGATTGTGAATCGGACAGAGAAAATCGAAAGTTATTTCTGATTCCACTTGGAATTGTTCCTGTGAAACTGGCGTTTTCTGTATGTGGTATACTCGTTATTGTGTCTTTAATCATCGGATATAAATACGGTACTGTATATCTTGTCTTTCTTATTATATCCCTGTGCATTGGAATTCTCTATTCTGTTCCTCCTTTCAGGTTCAAGGGAAAGCCTGTTCTTGATATTATTTCGAATTCGATAGGATACGGTATGCTGGCGTTTGGTATTGGATGGATTACTGCATCGAGTTTCTCAGCGCAACTCCTGGTGCATTCCATTCCGTATTTTTTTGCAGCAGCATCAATTTTTGCCGTTTCTACCATTCTTGATGTTGAGGGTGATAAAAAAGATGGAGCAATTACTACCGGTGTGTGCTTTGGGAGAAAGGTAACGATTGTTATAAGTGCTGTTACTTTGCTGATTTCCCTTATCAGTGCAGTGTTTTTAAGAGATGTGGTCATAGGTATTACTGCAGTTATTGGGTTTCCGATAATTATCGTTGTTATTATGAAAAAACGGCGGGAATTCATTACGTTATATATGCGAGGAGTTTCGTATGTTTTTATCATACTTATCGCAATTCTGTTCCCATGGTTCCTCTTACTACTTTTTGCGGTGTACGGTATTTCAAAGTGGTATTATAAATACAGATTTGGAATAAGATATCCAGAACTCCTTGAAAGGGAGGATGAGTAGTGATCCAATCTGTTTTTTTTATGGTTATTCTCGCCTGTATTCAAAACGGGGATCTTGATTCATTTGTTCAACAGGGACTGGATTTCACGTACATTGAGGAATACGATAGCGCGAAAGTTTATTTTGCGAAAGCAATAGAGTATGAACATGATAATCCTCTTGGATATTTTGCGTACGCAGGGCTCTTTAGAATTTACACATCGGATTTTGTTACCGATTCTTTCATCGACAGCTTTTTCTACTATGCAGATAAAACAATAGAGAAGGCAAAGGCTGAATTAAAAAAGGATAAAAAAAGTGCATGGGCACATTTCTTTATTGGTGGGGTACAGATGAATATCTCATCGTTGTATATTGAACAGGGTAACTACCTGAAAGCACTTGGTTATGCAGAACAGTCCATGAAAGCAATAAGAACTTGCCTTGAGATTGAACCGGACCTGTTTGATGCATATCTTGTTTTAGGGAGTTATGAATACTTAAAAGGTTCTTTTCCTTTATGGAGTTCATTCAAGCGGAAAGGTATTGAAAAGATAAGAATTGCATCGGAAAAGAGCAGTTATTCGAAAAGTTTGGCCAAGAATATCCTGGCAATTATGCTTCAGCGGGAAGGTCGTTTTGATGAATCAATTGAGGTTGCGCTTGAATTAGTTACTGATTATCCAGAAAGTAGAACATTCCGGTGGACGTTGTGTAAGGTCTATCTGGAGAAAGGGAGCTGGATCGATGCAATTGATAACTATGAAATACTCCTGGAAAACATTTCAGAAGAACAACCCGGGAATATTTTCAACAGTGTTCAGGCAAAGCTTGCACTTGCTCAAGCATACTTTGGCGCACAGCAATACTATAAAACTACTGCGTTATGTGGTGAGATTATTGATTCAGACACAAACAGAACAGAGGTAGAGGATATGGTAAAGGAAGCGGAGAACCTGCTCGAGGAAGCAAAGAACAACATGTAAGATCTATTTATGGGAGGAATCTCTTTACGCCTCGGTTTCGGATGGTAAGAGTGAACTATGGTTGATATTTCTGTTGTCATTGTAACATATAATAATGAAGAAGAAATAGGAACTTGTCTGGACTCCATCCTGCAGGAGGATAGTCCTGTTTATGAAGTCCTTGTCATTGACAATGCATCACGTGATAAAACCCTCGATAGCCTTGATCGATATAAGGACCGTGTTAAGATCGTGAAATGTGAAGAGAATTATGGTTATGCAAGAGGAAACAATATTGGGTTTGAGAAAGCAAAAGGAAAGTACGTTTTTCTCCTCAATCCTGAT
>SOKD01000173.1 GCA_004376305.1 Candidatus Cloacimonadota bacterium
CCATTACTATGGGCGCAGACATCATTGTTCACTCTACAACCAAATATATTGGGGGACATTGCGACCTTATAGGTGGAGCAATTATAATTTCAAAGAAAGAGATATATGAACAACTTGCTTTTTACCAGAATACTGTAGGAGCAATTCCAGGGCCTATGGACTGCTGGCTGGTTTTAAGGGGTATAAAGACGCTCGCTATCAGAATGGAGCAGCATACTGCGAACGCAATTACAATAGCCAATTATCTTGAGAACCAAAAGAGAGTTAAGAAGGTCTATTATCCCGGTCTTCTGTCTCACCCACAGCACCAGTTAGCAAGAAAGCAGATGAAGGGATTTGGTGGAATGATCTCATTTGAAATTGACGGAGATATCGAAATAGCAAAGAAGTTCGTTACCTTGACCAGATACTTTTCTCTTGCAGAAAGCCTTGGTGGTGTAGAATCCCTAATTGAACATCCTGCATCTATGACGCATGCTTCAATACAAGAAGAGGAACGTTTGAAATCGGGTCTGACAGATAACCTTATCAGAATTTCTGTAGGGATAGAAAATGTCCAGGATCTGATGCAAGACTTAGACCAGGCATTTAAAGGGATAAGATAAGTTATGGAAAAAAAAGCTGTGGGGTTATTATCCGGTGGTCTGGACAGCACTCTTGCTGTAAAACTAATGTTAGAGCAAGGTGTCGAAGTTTTTGTTATAAACTTTATCACACCTTTTTGTACCTGCACACGGAAGGGTTGTAAACTTGAGGCAAGACGTGTTTCAGAAGAATTTTCGATAAATCTTAAGATAAACCCGGTTGGAGAGGAGTATATAGCAATTGTAAAAAACCCAAAGTATGGCTATGGAAAGAATATGAACCCCTGTATTGACTGCAGAATTTTCATGTTTTCAAGGGCAAAGGACTATATGGAAGAAATAAAGGCTTCCTTTATCTTCACCGGAGAAGTTCTCGGAGAACGACCAATGTCTCAAAGGCTCAGCGCAATGAGATTAATAGAAAGGGAATCAGGATTGGAGGACAGGATTTTGCGACCTCTGTCAGCAGGACTACTCAAGCCCACTATACCAGAACGGGAGGGCATTGTTGACAGAGCGAGGCTGTTTTCGATTCAGGGAAGGTCACGAAAACCTCAAATGAAACTTGCCCGGGAGTTAGGTATTGTAGACTATCCATGCCCTGCTGGAGGTTGCAGACTTACCGACTCCAATTTTGCAGAGAGGCTTAGAGAGTCGTTTAGACATGGTGAAGAAAGTCTGGGAGACATCAATCTGCTAAAATACGGCAGACATTTCAGACTTCAAGATAGAACAAAGGTGATAGTGGGTCGTAATGAAAATGAGAATGCTCTCATTTGCAGCTTAAAGAGTGTGGATGACTTGCTCTTTGAAGTAATTGATTCCCCGGGTCCCGTAACCTTATTAAGAGGAAATAAAAATCCCGAAAGTATCTTGTTTGCAGCCGCTCTCTGTGCAAGGTACAGCGATGGAGAGGGAAAACTCAGGGTTGGATATGATGACAATAAAGTAATCACTGCTGAACCGATAACTGAGGACGAACTGCAAAAGCAAATAATAAGATGACTCGATTTTTGCATAATGATGCTGAATTAAAATATTTTATCAACTAATTATGAAGAAAATCCAGGCTTGCCAATGTCTGGTAGGTGGGTCAAGAGAGGAATGGAGATTACATTTTAAATTTTTGACATGGCGAAGAAGAGTACCAAGGAGAGCGGGATCTATAATAAAAAAATGAGATATATTAGTTACTTTTTTATGATATAATGAGGAAATCGAGAATAGAATATCCTGTGCTTTCTATCATGTGATACAGTTACAACAACGTAAACAGACAGCATCATATCTGGAAAGAACAACAAAGATGGTAAGCTACTTAGATCGGAATATTAATGACAGAGATTGGGAGTTATAGAAAAAAGTTTGGAATAATAAATAATCCAATTTTCAGGTTTCAGCCTGACCTGCACAGTGACAGTTGGTCGCTCTTATTTTGCTAACTCGACATGGGTTATTTGAATCATGGTGGATTGCTTATCAACAACCAAGCCATCAACTTTCCATACCCCAAGGTCTCTTATGTAAAGATAGTGTAGTTTACCCAGACTCTCTGTTTTCGCTTTGAATAAGGAGTCATCACCAATGTTGGATTCCCTGAGCCTTATCCAATCCTGACTGGCAACATTGTATCCATTGAGTATTCCAATCTTTATATTGGGTCCTAAATCCCTCAGAACATCAATTCTATAGTGAGGATTCATCCCCTGAGCAAACGATTTTTTTCCTGTTTCCAGAATATGTTCGGGTTCTCCCTTTATGTAGAGAGCATAAAGGTATTGTTCTCCCCTACCCTTCTCATTTGCAAGGTTCATTCTTCTCTCCTTTACTTAATATTCCTCTTTCTTACAAATAAAATATAACAAGTTTTTTGTGATTTGTCAACTACTAAAGAAGCATTCTCGAGTAAACATTTTTTAGAATAACTGGTGGAGGATATACTGAGGCAATACAAACAAAAAAGGGCGAACCGCAGTTGGCCCTTCCTATGGTTCTTTATCCTGATCCTACTTATCGAACAATAATATCAACCCTGTCTGTCCTCACCTTTCCAACCACTGCATATCCGGCAGTGTGAATAACAACACCTTTCGGAAGAATGATCTTTTCGCTCAGTACCTTTGCTATGTTGTTTGCCCGCGTCTGAGAAAGCACATCATCGGTTGAATAGGCTTTGACAGAAATCCTTCTGATAAATTGTTTCCTTACAATGTCCGCTGCTTCCGTCAGGAGGTTCATGGCACTGGAACGGATGTCAGCCTTTCCTGGCTCAAACATTTCCCTTCCATCGAGCCTTATAATCCAATCCAGATGTTCCTTGTACAGTATTCCCTGAACTTTAATTTCCTTACCCATTACCCTCGATCTATTACCAAGTTTATCCACTGCTGTCGCATAGTATGAATAGGTGGCACCAACATCGATCATCTTGTCACCTTCACCTCGACCATCCCAGAATAACCTCTTATCCGGCTTTCCTTCGGATGAAAATGTCTTGAAAATGTCACCGCCTGCATTCGTTATCGTCAGTTCCCATTCCGCAACATCATGTCCGTAGAGGGGGTGAAAGATTGCAATCTCCCCTCTGTTAATTCCTGTCAGCCACGGATGGTAAAGCTGGTCACTTGCCAGTGTCGGCAAAGGAGTACTGGCAATATCAGAGTTCCTTATCAGTTCCTTGTCATATATAAAACCTTTTTCTCCTGCATATGACTCAATGATTTCAAAAATATCATATTCAAGCACTATTTCAGGTTTTACCTCTTCTATTTTTCCCTTGAATTTTCCCTTAACCTCTTCCTCAAATGTTCGCCCTGCACCACCACCCTCAGACTCAGCTTCCTGAGTAATGAGGAGGAGTGGAAATGCAACCACCAGTATAAGCAACAATAGACTGTATGTGATTATCCTCCTTCGCATAAAGGTCTCCTTACCTTACGTTTCAAATACATCTCTTATTCAGAAATTCCTACCATACTACAGGACAAACCTGATTGTTATGACACCCCATTGGGTTTCCTGCACAACATTTGCAGGAAGTGGCGCAAATCTCCACTTCACCAATGCCTTTTTAGCTGAATTATCCCAGGAACCAGAACCACTTGTTCTCTCTATGAATGCATTTCTCTTGACCTTTCCATCGGGCGTCACCCAGAACCGTATCTGAACAATAGCTGAAACACCCTTTTTTTCAGCCCATTCTGGATACGGCGGCAGATACTTTGCAAGAATCTTTCTACCCGAGAGCGGACCGGTAATACTGACTGATGGACCTGATTTCCTTCCGCCATCTTTGATCTTCATACCATCATCTTTTGATGCTGTTATGGGCGCAACAACAGGTCTATCATCAAACTTTGCAACAGGTTCACTCTCAAGTTCAAGGGGTGATTCTAACCCGCTGCCACCGGGAGAGGTATATAATCCAAGCTGCCCTCTCTTTGGGCCTCCCTTATCCTTTATGAGAATAGGAGGTGCTGAAAGGATCTCATCTGTTGATTTTTGTGAAGTTCCAACCCTGATAATGTCAGTCATACCGCCTTCTGCTCCTTCAAAGTCATCGTATGCCTCCAGATCAATTGCTGCCTGTGACCGGTCAATATCCTTGCTTGACAGGTCAATCCCTTTTATCTCATCAACCCCGGGAACAGGAGGAAGTGATTTCAACATTTCACTGACATCTTCATTGAGTGAAGGTAAGTCCTCTTCTCTTGTGAAGATGTTTTTTAATGCCTGAAGCGGACTAATAGTGCGTGGTGCTTTAACCGTACTCGGCGGAAGTGTCTCATCGATGAATTCCACGCTCTCAAGTCTCTCAAGGGGCGCAGTGCTCTGCCTGTGGATAATAAGGAAGAAGAGCAGTGAGTGAAAGACAATGGAGAAAGCAAGATTGAAGAATAACGACCGTTCATAAAAACCGAGGGTCAAACGCATACTATATCGCCTCCTTTAATTTCTCTGTGCAGTGCCAACGGAAATGCGCTGTGCACCGAGTTTTTTCGTCGTTGAAATAATGGATACTACAATCCCGTGCCTGACATATCTGTCGGCTTTAATAATGACCAACCTGTCAGGATGGGCATCTATTTCTTTCTTCAGGTATGCTGCATAATTTTCAAAGGGAACAATTTTTTCATTGATTGAAACCCTATTTATGTTATCAGGCGGTATAGCTGGCGTGACCGTTACTGTTATGTTTGCACTTTGTCGCGGCTCCATAGTTGCCGCCTTTGGAAGGGTAATATTCAAAGGTGACGTTACCATCATAATCGGTGTGGTAACCATAAGAACAACGAGTAACGTAAAGGATACATCACAGAGTGGTGTAATCATTATTTCCGCTTTACTTGCTTTTGCTGTTCGTTTCACGCGTCTATCCTCCTTTTGTACTCTATAAATATATACAACCTACTTCTGCCTTTTCTTCCGTTTTAAAATAGCTAATTTTAAAGCGCCTTTCTGTTTTGCAAGGTCCAGTATTGTTACCACACTCTGATGGGGCACTGTTTCATCAGCACTTACCAGTACGATTCTCGAAACGCTTCTTGCAAGCAGTTCTGCAAGAAGCTGAGGGAACTGCTCTTCGTTAACAGGTTCATTGTTCAACAAAATAATACCCTCTGCGGTAATGTGAACATTAACCTTAACCTCGGTCTCTTTTTTCTGCGCAGCAGCTTTCTTTAATGAAGGTGCTGAAATGGTAATCCCTGAATGATACATCATCGGTGCACTCATCATGAAGAAGAGAACCAGGAGCAATGCAACATTTATTGTTGGAGCAATAGGAACTTCCGGTGTTTCTGGTTCTACTTCCGGTTTTGGAAATCTTGGTTTCATTTTAAATTGTCCTCCAAAAGGTCAGTAAGGTCTATATTAGAATCACCCTTTCCCGCTATTTCCATTTTCTTTCTGCTGATTGTATCAATGAACGCAAGTAATTGCTTTGCCGTTATTTCTACCCTTACCATAAATGTTTTAATATGATTAACGAAGAAATTGTATCCTATTGAAGCTGGAATTGCGATGAGAATTCCCATAACCGTTGTTACGAGCGCTTCAGCAACACCCATCATAACAACGCTTGGTCCACCACTTCCCGAAACAGCAAGATCCCTGAATGCACGAATAATTCCGAGAACGGTCCCCAGAAGACCGAGCAGTGGAGCAATAAAACTGATAGTACTGAGAATAGTTAATCGTTTCTCAAGGATTGTTTTTATCCTCAGCATTTCACCATCAACCAACTCAGCAGCATTTTCAATCGGCAGGTTTCTATTTTCAATACCAACCTTAACAACATCGGCAAGAGGATTACTTGCTGATTCACATACATAGATTGCTTCATCACTCTTGCCTCTTTTGAGGGCAGAACGAACTCGCTCCATTAATTTTTTCTCATCGATCCTCAAACCCCTGTACGCCCATATTCTGTCAATAAGAACCGCCACTGCGAAAACAGACAGCACAAGCAGTAGATCGATCGCCCAGCTTGTTTTCACCAGTTGTACAAAACTTATTCCCGCCATCAGTTCTACTCCTTTCCTACGTGAGTTTTGTTAATGAACCAACCTTTGTTTTGATCTCCCGAAGAAATGGTTCAATAGCCTTCTTCTTAATCATCCCCTTCTCATTCTTTTCAATGAAATCATCAATTTCGTTTTCCAATGCTTTTGTCTCATTTCGTAGATGAGAAATTTTATCCACGAGCTGGTTAAATGGTTCTGAAATGTAGTGAAATTCAAGCTCATCGCTTTTCCTGAACTTGATTGAATCAGGATCATCACCCTTTATGAGTTTCTCCATATTATTTCGCAACCGGTTCAATGGACCAAACAGATTTCGAGAAATCAAATAAGAAATCCAGAGTATCAAACCCAGAAGAATCACGGTTGCAATCAAAAAGACCTTTGCAAGATTCAGGAGTATTGTTGAACCCGTATGCTCAAGCCCGATTCCTTCCGCAGCGGATGACCAAAAAAGTAGCATATAGCCAAGTAATGCAAGTATTACCAGTGAAAACACACCCAGCGAAATGAGTGTTCGAACAATCTTCAGTTGAAATGACTCCTTGAATACTCTTGGTTTCCTTCTATCCATAAGTAGCTCCTTCTTACATATGCTGCCTGAGATACGCTATTCTATCATTTGCTGTTTTCTTTACCTGACCATTGGTTGAAACCTGGATGAGCCTTTGATACGTATCTATTGCATCGTTAAATCGCTGCTGCTGCTCATACAGCACAGCAAGCTTTGCCAATCCTTTCACCTGATAGGCATTATCAACAAGGGAAAGCGATTTCAAACGAAGGTATGATTGAATCGCATCTGCCTCCCTGTTTGTATTCTGGTAACATTCTCCCATCAGTTCATAGAGCTGAGCCGATTCTTTTGCTTTTGTCGGAGAAACTGTTTCGAATATCGTGAGCGCTTTGACAAAATCAGACTTTTCCATGTAAACGATTCCAGCCTGTATCTTTGCCATAATCGATGTCTCGCCAGTTCCTTCTTCCCCGTAACTCTGCAAAATTGCAGCAGCTTTTTCTGTTTTTCCCAATTTTTTATAGCATAATGCCATATTGTAGCGGGCACTTGATGCAAAATCACTATCAGGAAACTCTTTTGTTATTTGATGAAATGTCTCTGCAGCTTCCTTATATGCATGCATCTTGAAATATGCCATTCCCATACTGAATTTGACCTGTGGTATCATAGGACTTTCTGGGAAATAATTAACAAACTTTTCCGCCTCAGAGATTACATCCTCGTATTCTTCTTTTTTCTTATAACATTCAACAATGTTGCCCTGCGCATCGGCGGCAATTTCACTTTCAGGAAAATCAACAACAACCTTTCTGAATTCATCGATAGCAACTTCATAATCCTGTTTTTCGTATGCCTCTATACCGAGATTAAATTGCGCTTCCGCGGCAAGGTTGCTCGCCTGGAACTTCTCTATAAACTCTCTCATCTTCTCAGGGTCCTGGATACCCCTTCTGTAGTAAGCCCGTTCAATACCGGCGAGTGCATCCGGTGAAAGTTTATCCTCAGGATATTGTTTCAAGAACTTATCGTACGCTTTAATTGCATTTTCGTCATCGTTGTTATTGTAATGCGAATTTGCAATCTCAAGCTGGGATGCTTTGGCCAGTTTCGATTCGGGATAGTCGTTGATAACAAGCTGATAGTACGAAATAGCTTCCGGGTATTTAAGCGCACTGAAATAGGTACGTCCAATCTCATGCGCCGCATCTGCAGCAATAGGATATTCCGCATACTGGGCAAGAACAGTTTCCCAGGCTGTTATGGAACGGGCGTAGTATTCAAGCGCATAATAGCATTTCCCCATATAGAACATTGCTTTTGCACTACTCGGATCCTCCGGGAATGTTTTCTGAAGCCCTTCAAATGCATCGAGTGATTTCATAAATTCCTGCGAATTAAAATGAGCAACACCAATGCCAAATTGCGCGCTGATCACTGCAGACGTATCCGTAGTATAGCCTGAAACTACCCGTGTGAGATTTTCCAGCGCTATATTATTTCTCTCTTCATGAATGTTGATCCACCCAACACCCGCTACTGCAGCAGCTATTGTTTTCGGATCGCTATATTTATCAACTATCTCGCGGTAGAATGGTTTCGACTTTTCATAAATTGCTTTATAGTAAAATGCATCACCGAGATAAAAAAGTGACCGCGCGTACCAAGTACTCTCTTTATCGAAAGGAATCTTGGTGATGAGCGGATTCCCAATAGCAATGGTCATTTCATAATTTGCAAGACGGTTATATGTTCTCAGAAGCATAGCAAATGAAGCGTCAATGATAACGGGGCGTTCATAGTAGTCAACAATACGCTTGAAGTGGTCCAGTGCTTCTTCATACCGGGTGGCAAGGAAAAGATTTGCACCCGCCAGATAATCGCCAAGACCTGCAAAATCACCCGTCCGGTAAAGAGATGAAATCTGCCTGAAAACAATGAGTGCTTGCGTTGAATCACCCTTCAAAATGTACGCCCGTCCAAGCCGCAAACTTGCCAGAGCAGCAACCCTTTGATTTGGATAATTTGATGATACTCGCTGGTATGCCCGTATTGCCTCGTCATAGTTCTCCATCCCCTGATAACTTTGCCCGAGCACATAATTACTGTGCGAAGCCAGAAATCTGTCCTTGTGAACAAGGAGGGGCTTCAAATACTCCATCGCTGTTAAGAAATCATCTTGATTATGATAGCAGACAGCGAGTTTAAACTTTGCATAATCCTTTAGTTCGCTTCTTGGAAACTTCCGTAAGAAAATTTCATATTTGTACAGTGCACCTTTAAAATCTCCCGAGAAATATAAAACATCGCCCATCCCGTAATACGCATATTTCGCGAGGTCGCTTTCGGGATACAATTTTATCAACTCTTTATATGATTGCAGAGCATTAAGATACTTTTTGAGAGCAAAGTATGCTTTTGCCCGGTAAAAGAGCCCTTCTTTCGTGTCAACATCCTCAAGTTTTTCGATAGCGCTTTTGTAATCCCCTTTTCCAAACAGGAGTATCCCCTCTGCTGCCAAGGTTTTCTTTGCGTACTTGTATCCGGGATACTCTCCGGCAAGTTTTGTAAAGATAAATTCTTCCGCCTTCGCCCAATGCTTCACGGCAATGTAACACATGCCAATTCCATAGAGCGCTTCAGGGGCAAGGTAAGGTCCTTTATTCCGTTTATGGCACTTTTCAAATACCTTAATTGCCTCATCGTACCGTTTTAGATTGTAAAGGCATTCTCCCACCCGGTATTGCGACTCAGGTCCAATCTGTTTGTGTCCAGTCAATGACTTGAAGTATTTGAGCGCAAGCTCCCAATCTTGCTCAAAAAACAACTGCTCAGCCATTTCAAAATTTCCACCCGGGTCCCGCATCCCTCCATGCAGATTAACAGCACCCAACAGAATTGCAAGGATTACAATTTTGCCAACTATCTTCATTTTATGCACCTCTTCATTTATTATTTACCGGTTTCCTCTCCTTTTTCCTCCGGTTTTTTCTCTCCTTCTGGTACTTTTTCCTCTTCAGGTTTCTTCTCTTCAGGTTTTTCTGCTTCTCCTTCTTTCCCCTCTTCACCTTCTTTTTCTTCCTCGAGAGACGGTGCACCTCCCTCTTCCTTCTCTTCCAGGATTCCGCCCTTTTCCTGTATTATTACC
>SOKD01000369.1 GCA_004376305.1 Candidatus Cloacimonadota bacterium
TCCATGAATTACCTACAGGATCATATTCTTCCTTTACCACAAGGTCACTTGCACCGTCCCATCCACCAATGGCGTATATTCTGCCATTCAAGGTAGCCGCTGCGTGTTCATTCCGTGCTGTCGGCATACCTGTCATTGTTTGCCAGGAATCAGTTACCGGATCATACTCCTCGACGGTAGTAAGAAATCCGCCCATTGCTGAATTATATCCTCCAATCGCATAAATTTTGTTGTTGACAACGGCAACTGCAGGGTAACTTCTTGCAGTTGGCATGGGGGTTTTTGTGGTCCATGTGTCGGTTACCGGATCATACGCCTCGTTAGTGGCAAGCGGAGCTCCATTGAATCCACCGATTGCATAAATGGAATCGTAAGCTACTCCAATGGCAAGGCCACATCGTGGTGTTGGCATGACAGCCACGGAAGTCCACGAATCACCACCAGGATCATACTCTTCATTCGTATCAAGATAGAATCCACCAGTGGCTCCGCCGATCACATATATTTTGCCTGCGACAGTTCCTGCAGCACACCCCCAGTATCGTATAGTTGGTAAAGGAGCTTTTGCTGTCCAGGAGTTGTTGACGGGGTCGAATGCTTCGTTTACCGTTACACCATCTCCGCCAATAGCATAGAGAATATTGTTAACAACACCGACAGCGGGAAAACGCCTTGTGTTCACCATAGATTGTTTTGTTGTCCAAAGATTAGCATGTAGCGTACTGAAGCAGAGAAAAACCGCGAATGCAACGGCACCTGTTGATACGTTCATGATCAGGCACTTTGATCTTTGTGATACATCCTCGTTATTCATTGTAGTAATTACCTTTATTTCTTTTGTTGCATGAACCAAAGTGCATCGTATGCACCGCGATTCAATCATTCAGTCAATGATACTATTTTTTTCAACACATGCTTCATCTACTGTATAGAAGATACTCAAAATTGTGTATCGATTGTGAAATTACAGAAATAGAATGCACAGTGAAGTGCTTTTATGGTAGATAGATACAGATATTTATCTTTACGATTTTGTTCCTTGACTAATAGTATAATTTTTGCTATACTTTTTCCTGAAAAAAGGTGACAGATGAGTAAACCGATTGGAGAGAGGATTGCAGCAGTAAAGTCGTATCTCTCTGGAAGTGACTCACTCAGGAGAAAAGCGAAGGAACTGGGAATTCATCATAACACTTTGCTGCGCTGGGTGAAATGGTACAGAGAAAGCGGAGAGCCCGGTCTGGATAGAGTACGGGATTACTCAAAGCCCTGGAACAGGTTTTCGCAGGATAAGGAACTGAAAATTGTCCGCCTGAGGGAGAAAAATCCGAATCTGAGCCTCAGTGACACGAAAGAACTTCTCAAAAAACAGAAAATACAAGTTTCTATAAAAGGCATCTGGAATATCTGGAAACGATATGGATATGCGGGTTTCGAAAAGAGCAAGCTTTCTAACAATCTTGAAGACTTTCTTCCTCAAACACGCGAGACTGGAGAAGGAATTGCGAAAGCACGCGCATACCTGAAACAGGGGAAGGTGAAAAAGGCGGCGAAACTCCTCAATGAACTTCCGTTTTGTCCTGATGGAAAAATCATGGAGACCATTTCAGATAGTTTACTTACTCCCCAAAGAAGACTCGAGAAGCTCTCGTTTCTCTTTGGCAAGATCCCTTACACTCGCTACAGAAAAGAAATTAGAGCACTCAAAGAGGAATTCCTTAAACAGCATTACTATTACTCCGGCATCCGAGCAGGAATAAAAGAGATGCTTGTACTGGAATGGCTTGGAAAACCGAGGGAACAACTTGACCTCATTAAGAGCCTTAAGCGCATGCTTGGAGACAAAAGGAAGGGTTTAAATGCTCCTTTATGGTTTACCCTGTGTGCTTCAGGGTTTATTGCGAACATTAGATTAATGAAAACCGAAGAAGCAATTCATTCCTTGAGGCAATGCAAGAGATTATCGAAGACATTTTCCTCTCCTTCTTTTTTGGGCGATATGGCAACACTTTATTCGTATGTCGGATACCACAGAGAAATGGCTCTCTTGCTTGAAAGAGTGCTTGAAATGGTTGACAAAGACGGGAGAGAGTCACTCTTGATCACGTTTGCATATGCTAAATGCAATGAGGCAGATTACAGGACAAGCTTGAGAATACTGAGAGGTATCAAAGAGAAGGGTGATCCCATAGTGCTTTTTGTAAAAGCATTCTGTTTCCTTGCATTGGGTCGAATTGAGGGGGCAAAAGAGATGGCGCAGAGTGGTTTACTAAAGGCTCAGGAAAGAGGTATATTAGGATATGTGAGTACTGGCTCTTTGATTCTTGCAGAAGCAAATGCAGCGCTCAGGGAAAAGCGAAAGTCACGGCTTCTTCTCTTAAGATACATTAAACTCTTGAGAAAGCTTGGAATGAATGGAGCAGTGGTGTCGAGAGAAATAATACTGGGGAAAGGGGATATACTTGAAGGAGTTGAGAAAATAAGGACGATCAAGCTTGCTCTCCTTCTCAAAAAAGCAGGCAACTCTTGCAGAATTTCCGATTACAGAAAGGCATATCGCTTTGCAGCACGGTACAAGATACTTGGCATGCTCCATCGATTGGTATTACTGATTCCTGAACCTGTACTTGCTCTGCTTGCAAAGGGGAAGGATACGGGGCTTCCAAGAACACTCCTTCACCTTCCCGTGTTTAGAAAAGAGAT
>SOKD01000158.1 GCA_004376305.1 Candidatus Cloacimonadota bacterium
TGAAGGTTATCCAGCAATTTCTTTCAGATGTGGAGTGGGGTGATCTGGATTGGCTTATCATTGATTCTCCCCCGGGAACTGGTGATGAACCTCTTTCAATTGCTCAACTGATTCCGTCAACAGGCGCAGTTATCGTTACCACTCCGCAGGAGGTGTCTCTTCTTGATTCACGTAAGGCGATTGTCTTTGCCCGGAAGTTGAATCTCAAAATTATTGGCATTATTGAAAATATGAGCGGGCTCCACTGTCCTCACTGTGGCAAGAAGATAGCCCTCTTTAAGGAAGGCGGTGGGGAGAAAACCGCGAAGGAAATGGGAGTGCCATTTCTTGGAAGAGTTCCTTTAGAACCTCATATTGTTGAATCAGGTGACGCTGGGAAGCCTTTTATTCTTGAGAAGCCCGAATCAGAGGCTTCGAAAGTGTTTATAGGCATTGTTAACAAAATAATGAAGTTAGTGGAACCTGAAAACATATAGGAGAGGATTACTGGTTTGTTGACAAGCTCAGAACAATCAGTGAGTTTATATGGGAATTAAAGAAAATGCGAAAGAAATTCTTGCGCAACTTCCCGATCATGTATTGCTGGTAGGAGCGACAAAAACCCGGTCACCTGAGGAAATCCTTGAAGCGGTTAAGGGTGGGTTGAGCACGATAGGAGAGAACTATGCACAGGAAGCAGAAACCAAAGCGTGCATACTGGGAAAGAAAGTGCAGTTCCACTTCATTGGACACCTGCAGAGGAATAAGGTCAAGAAAATTATCGAATTTATTGATATGGTTGAAACGGTTGATTCGGTGAGGATTGCAGAGGAAATTAATAAACGAAGTCAGGCATTGAGCAAGAATATGCAGGTGCTCATAGAAATCAATAGTGGAAGAGAGCCCATGAAAGCAGGTGTTCTTCCTGATGATGCGGAATCACTGATTGGTGAGATTTCTGCCTTCTGCAATATAAGAGTAATGGGACTGATGACCATGGGCCCTCTCTTTGGCGACCCTGAAGATGCGCGTCCATACTTCATCGAGACGAAAAGGATTTTTGAGCGGATTCAGTCATTACATATTCCAAATGTTGCTATGAAGTACCTTTCCATGGGAATGTCAAATTCATACAGGATTGCAATAGAAGAAGGCGCAAACATTGTTCGGATTGGAACGAGGATTTTTGGCAGAAGAAGTTAAGAATACGATTACAATGAGAGGGAAACAGTTTCAAATCATTGGAATAATTAAATCTCCTTTTCAATCAAGAGATGACGCTCAGCACCAGGGAAAAGATGAGATATCAGAAATAGTAATAGATGTTAAGTTTGAAGCAGGATTGAAAGATATTGAAAAATTTTCACACCTTTCCATTTTTTATTTGTTTCGCAAATCCGAGGAATTTTCATTATCGGTAACGACTCCATGGGACACAGAAAAACATGGGCTCTTTGCAACACGTTCGCCGAATAGGCCATCAAAGCTTGGATATGCAGTTGTCCAGCTTATTGAACGGAAGGGAAACTTTCTGAGTGTTAAGGGGCTTGATGCTATTGATGGGACGCCAATCGTGGACATCAAACCGTATATTCCACGTTTGGATGCCCGTCCCTTTGCGAATCAAGGCTGGTTTGAAGATAGAAAACTCCCTTATACACCGCGCATCTATGAATGGCACACAGAAACGATGTGGAAGGAAGGTAAGGAAGGTGTTCTCAGTGATTCACAAAAACACGATATACAGGTTGGTTGTCCTCCGGAATTTGGTGGTGAGCCAGTTTACTGGTCAGCCGAACATCTTTTTATTTCCTCGGTAGAAGTGTGCATAATGACAACCTTTCTCGACCTGGTTGTAAAACACAATCTAAAGCTAAAGGCATACAGAAGCACCGCCATAGGGAGGGCTCAATTGGTGGGAGGCGATTTTAAATTCAAGCATGTTGAGGTGAATCCCGTCGTTGTAATAGATGAGCATGAATCAGCGGAAACCATACGGGATTTTTTAGCAAAGGCAAAAGAGAAATGCATGGTTTCAAATTCACTCAGTATTGTGGTTCATTTCAATCCACAGGTAAGGAGGGAGTAATGGTGCGCATTGCCGTATCAACAGAAGGCTCACAGGTTTCATCCCATTTTGGAAGGTGCTCTGAATTCACCATAGTTGATGCAGAAGACGGTAAGGTTGCAAAAAAGGAAACGATTGAGAATCCCGCACACGAGCCCGGTTTTCTCCCGAAATACCTTTCAGATATGGGTGTTACGCATATCATTGCAGGAGGAATGGGTCCTCGAGCTCAGGATTTATTTTCTCAATACAAGATTGAAACAATCGTTGGTGCTTCAGGACAGGTTGATAGGGTCATTGAAGGTTTTCTGAACGGCACTATTACCATTGGTGAGAGTCAATGCGACCATGACAGTCTATCTCATAAAAAATGTCATGAATAAAGCGGGAATGATAAAATGTGCACCATCTTAAAAGTGTAGTAATTCAGGGAAATTGGACACATTTGCCGTTTTTTTAGTAGACACTTTTCGGGTTGTGCCACTGTGATTCTCTCTCAAATTATAACGCTTCATCCGCTGTAATGTCAATCGTTTTTTCACTGCTGAATCCAATGACCACAAATGGTAATTTGCGATCATTAGGACCAATTAGAAAAATTTATGTGCGCAATTCTTCCTTTGCGATCATAAGAAAAAGCCC
>SOKD01000399.1 GCA_004376305.1 Candidatus Cloacimonadota bacterium
CCCTATTGATAAAATGAAAGGATATGACATCCTGATCATAATGGGTGGACTTGGTGCAGCACCCTTAAGGTCTCTCTTATTATATGTTCTTGATAATAGGGAACTGTTCGGCAGATTACATCTCCTCTGCGGAGCCAAAAGACCTAAGGATATGCTCTTCAGGAGGGAATTCTTTGAATTCATTGGAAGAGAAGATATTGATTGTCTTCTTACCGTTGATAAGGACAATACGGGGAAATGGCCTTGTTATACAGGATTCGTAACATCACTCTTTGACAAGATTGAAGACATAAAACCCGAAAATACCTATACGTGTGTATGCGGACCTCCTGTTATGTACGAATTCGTTCTTGAAAAACTTGATAAGTTGAATATGCCAAAACATCAGATAATGATGACGCTGGAACGAAGAATGAAATGCGGAATTGGTAAATGTGGGCATTGCGCTATAGAAGATATTTATATCTGTATGGATGGACCTGTGTTCACATACTGGGATGTGCTCCATATGAAGGAATTAATTTGAGTAAAGCTTTTCCTAAGATGAAGAAAAAAGTAGGAATATATGGATTTACGGGCTGTGCTGGTGACCAGTTAACTATTATCCATTCAGAGGATAAACTCCTTCCGTTCTTCAATAAAGTAGAAATAGTTTCTTTCTCGATGGCGAAAAGTAACAATGAAGAATGCGAACTTGATATTGCTTTTATTGAAGGTTCAATCACAACTGAAGAACAGAAGAATAAAATCATTGAGATAAGAGAGAGAACGAGTATTCTGGTTCCTATTGGTGTCTGCGCATGTTTCGGTGGTATACAATCGATGAAATTGGGGGATAGAAAGTATAAAGAGCGATATAATAAGGTTTACGGATCAAAGAAGATTACCATCGACACTGCATTTGAATCAGAACCTATCAATACATTTGTAAAAGTTGATTATTGTATCCCGGGATGTCCTATAAGTTCTCAACAATTCTTTTCTGTCTTCACAAAACTCATAAACGACTTTCGTCCTGTTCTCTATTCGTTTCCTGTCTGTACCGAATGTAAATGGCATGAGAATCTGTGTCTTCTTACTGAAAAGAATCTCCCCTGTCTCGGTCCAATTACGCGAGCTGGATGTGGAGCAGTATGTCTGGATCACTCCATTCCTTGTGTTGGATGCTGGGGACCCGTTGATGAGGCTAATGTTGCTTATGAGGCTAAACTTTTTCTCGAACAGGGTTTTTCACCCGAGGAAATTATTCAGAAATTCAGGATATTCGGTGGCAGGGCGAGTCAGAAACTTGTAAAGAACTTAATTGGGAAAAAGGATAGAAAAGGGATAGACGATGAGTTTTAGAGAGAGTAAGGGATGTAGGGTGTAAGTCTCATATCTTGAGTTTTATATGTAGGAAAGAATGAAAAAGATAAAGATTGATTTACTTTCACGAGTTGAAGGACATGGTGGCATCCTTGTAAAGATCGACAAAAATAGGGTTGAGGATGTGAAAATAAATATATACGAGGGACCCAGGCTCATTGAACAGCTCCTCATCGGAAAAGACTATAAGCAATGTCTCAATATCGTTCCAAGAATATGTGCGATCTGCACCCTTTCACACAGATATGCAAGTATGAGGGCACTTGAAAAAGCACTGGGTGTTTCAGTTAAGAAGAAGGTTTTGGTTTTGAGGAATCTGATGCTTCTTGGTGAGATAATAGAAAGCAATGCCCTTCATGTTTTTGTACTCGCCCTTCCTGACTTTTTCGGTTATCCGTCCATCACTGAAATGATGCAGAACCACAAGGATTTGGTGTTGACGGGCTTAAAAATAAAGGAATTTGGCAATCTCGTAATGAAAAAAACTTCAGCAAGAATGATACACGGTGAGAACCCGATAATAGGAGGTTTCGGAAAATATCCCACCAATAATGAACTCAACGAAATAAAAAAAAGAGCACTTGAACTCATTCCGATGACAATAGAAGCATTAAAATATTTTTCGTCTATTAACGTTCCAAACTTCTGTGAAGGGAATGAAGAGATAACCTTTATGTGTTTAAACCCGGGAGAAGAATTTGGTTTTGTTGGAAATACAGTTTTGATCTCGACAGGAGAAGAAAGGGATGTGGAAGAATATAAAAAACTAACGAATGAACGTGTCGTTTCCCATTCATATGCAAAGAGGTGCACTTACAAAGATAAAACCTTCACTGTGGGCGCTCTTGCAAGGCTTAACCTCCTTGGTGAAAAGCTCAAGGGTGAATCATACAAATATTTCAAGAAGATGTATAATTCAAAATGGAAGAAAAATCCACTCTATAACAATCATGCACAACTCCTTGAGATACTTTTTTCAATTGAGAAGATTCCCGCCCTCATAGATGAAATAAAAGGATTAAAGACACCAAAGATAGAAATCCCAGAAAAATTTTCTGGTAAAGCAACCGGCGCAATCGAAGCACCAAGAGGCACGCTTTACCACCATTATGAGATAGAGAAAGGACTCATCACAAAGGCTGATATAATTACACCTACTGACCAGAACCTTGATGAGATGGAAAGGTCCCTATGGGTTACAGCAGAGAAACTTCTGAAAAGGTCACAGAAAGACCTTGAAGCAAAACTTGAAATGGTAGTAAGGGCTTACGATCCCTGCATAAGCTGCTCCGCACATCTTGTCAGGGTTGTCCATAAAGATAGC
>SOKD01000130.1 GCA_004376305.1 Candidatus Cloacimonadota bacterium
GTATCGGATCCAGTGCATGCAGCAGGAATTGGGCTCATCCTATACAGATACAAGAATACTGCGGTAGAAGGGTTGTTTGCGAAAAAGAGTGGATTTTTAGAGGGAATAATTAAAAAGATAGTGAGTTGGTTTAAATCTGTTTAAGCATGCACGATACCTCATTATCTCACGTTATGCCACAAGAAACAAAGGAGGAGTAATGTTTGAACTCGTACAGGAGAAGGGAACTATTCCCAAAATAAATGTTGTTGGTGTTGGTGGTGGTGGGGGGAACGCGATAGACCGGATGATATCAGAGGGGATTGAGGGAGTCAATTTTATCTCTGTTAACACCGACCTGCAGGCACTTTCCCGGTCAAAAGCAACGAAAAAGATACAGATAGGTAAGCAATTAACCATGGGACTTGGCTCCGGTGGAGATCCTGATATCGGAAAGAAGGCTGCGGAAGAGGATGTTGAGCAAATTAGAGATGCCATTTCGGATGCACAGATGATCTTTATTACAGCAGGCATGGGTGGAGGAACAGGAACGGGCGCTTCTCCGTTAATTGCTGCTGTGGCAAAGGATATGAATATCCTTACCGTTGCAGTGGTAACAAAACCGTTTCAATTTGAGGGAAAGAGAAGGTCGCAGCAGGCATTAGATGGAATTGGTGCAATGAAGCAAGCGGTTGATACGCTCATTGTGATCCCGAACCAGAAACTGCTGTCCGTTGTAAGTAAACAAGCATCAACCTTTGAAGCGTTCAAAACAGCTGATAGCGTGCTCTTCAAGGCAGTAAAGGGAATTTCTGAATTGATCATCAAACCTGGAATTATCAATCTTGATTTTGCTGATGTTAAAACTGTTGTGACATACAGAGGTGATGCGATTATGGGAATTGGAACGGGAACGGGAGAAAATAAGGCAATCGATGCCGCACAGGAAGCAATCAGTTGTCCACTCCTTGAAGATGTATCTATTGAGGGAGCAATGGGAGTAATTATTAACGTGACAGGAGGGGATGACCTTACGCTGCTTGAAGCGGAAGAAGCCGTTTCCATTATTCAGAGAGCAGCAGGAGAAAATACTGATGTATACTTCGGTCTGGTAAAAGGGGAGAGAAATAAGGTCAACATCACAGTTTTTGCCACGGGCATCAATGCACCCATACAGGAGGAACCCGCGAAGGTTGATACCGATGAATTGTCAATTCTTGATTCTCAGGAATACCGGGATATCCCCACATTTCTTAGAAATCGGAAAAAGGAGAGCCGAATAGAGATAGATAAAGGCAAGTTCAACACCATTTCGTTTGATGATCTTGAGATTCCGACATTTCTGAGAAAACAGATGGACTAACGGTAAAGATTTTTTCTTGACATTTGGTACTGTTTTTGTATGGTTGCATCAATGAGAGAACGCATTGACAGAATCCTGAAACATCTTCTGGATAATCGATTGAACTGGAATTTGTTTGAGGGCCCTTTCTATGATTTTTTTATTTACCATGCAATCGATGTCTTCTACAGAGAGTTTTATGAACACATGTCGCTACCTGAGCAATCACGAATACTTGATGTTGGCTCAGGAGCAGGACAGCTAACATTGCTGTTTGCCCGGCGTTATCCTGAAGCAGAAATTACGGGGATTGATTTTTCATCAACACAGACAATGATTGCGAATTTCTTGAAAAAGCGAAAGCATGTAACAAACTGTCATTTTAGACAAGCAGATGCCCTGAATCTCCCTTTCAAAAATGAAACATTTGATATGGTCACAAGCTTCGCTTCAATCAAACACTGGCAGGATGGAAGGAAAGGATTGAAAGAAATACGACGTGTCATGAAAGATGGTGCAGCAGCCTACATTGTTGAATGTGATGCTTGTGCTTCCTATGAGGAAATTGAGCAACTTGCGCGTGGATCAGCAAAATGGGAAATGTTTTATAAACTTATTGCCTGGTACCAGTACCATGTGGTGTTTGGAAAGAGTTACACACGAAAAGCAGTTGAACTGCTTGCCCGCAGCGCGGGATTTGATGATATATATGTTGAAAAGGCACGATGTGGTCCGTTATTTCAAATGATGCTGCGGAAGTAACAGTGTGTTACCCATCGGATTATTCTGTGTTGAAAGCCCTTGTATTTTGGTTAAACTTGACTTTTTTCTTAATTGGTGTATACTGTAACTATGAGAAAAGGTGTGTTCTTTTTCATAATTCTTCCTCTCCTTCTCAGAAGCGTTTATGGTTTTGACGCCTCAGAGGTGATTGAGAGAGCAGGCAGGAACGGGGAGGAAATCAAGCAATTCATCACGCGGTCAGAAGAAAGGGGTTATGGGGAATGGGCAGTATTTCTGCTTTCATCGATGGAGGACGTTGACCTGGTGAACCTGGATTCAGATGAGTTCATATCGTACTTTGATGCATTAGAGAAAAATTTCAAGCGAGTGCCGTGGGGCAGGAAGATTGACGATTTTCTCTTTCGGCATTACATTCTTCCCCACCGTGTCAGTCAGGAGCCTCTTGAGAATTTTACTGCTGTTTATGCGGATACGCTCTATGATTTAATAAAAGGTGTTGAGGACATGCGAAAGGCTGTGCTTCGCATCAATGAATGGACATTCACGAAGATGAAGTATGCACCACCATCTCGGTGGGATCAGAATGCCACCGTAACGATACGGAGGGGGTTCGGGAGAT
>SOKD01000161.1 GCA_004376305.1 Candidatus Cloacimonadota bacterium
ATTACTTCTTCTGCAATGTCTTCTTTTATTTCGATGTCTCTTCTGAATGATGGAATGTGAACATCGAGTATTGTATCTCCGGTAATGGGCAGGTCGATTGCAGTAAGTGTGTCAATTACTTCCTCCCGGGAAAAATGAGAGCCAAGGAAGCCATTAAGCCACTCCAGAGTAAAAGACACCTTTCCGTCTTTATTCTGTCTGTTATATGTGTCAGCTATTCCTCCTTTCAACGTTCCTTTGCATAGTTTAATAACTAAATCACGTGCTCTTATCAATGCAGGGATTGGTGCTTGAATGTCTGCTTTGCGTTCAAACCGGTAAGAGGATTCAGATGTAATAGCCAATTGTTTTGCTCCTCTTCTTATGAGCGTTGGTTCAAAGTAGGCACTTTCAATAAATATGTGTGTTGTTTGGTTTTTTATTTCGCTCGCTTCGCCACCCATAATTCCCGCTAGAGCGATAGGTTTTTTCTCGTCTGCGATCACAAGAATAGTGTCGTTGAGCTTTCTTTTTAATCCATCAAGTGTGGTAATGGATTCAACATCGCGTGCCCGTCTGACGAGTATCCTTCCACCTTTAATGCAGTTTGCATCAAAGGCATGGAGTGGGTGTCCCATCTCAAGAAGGACATAATTTGTTATATCAACAATGTTATTGACAGAACGGATACCAGACAGTTCAAGTCTTTTTCGCATCCAATCAAAAGATGTGCCAACCTTTGCATTTTCGACCAGGCACCCGGCATACCTCGGGCAATCAGCATCATCTTCAATGTCAACGGAAATAGGACATGCTTGCATTTTGACATCCGGTTGCATCTTGAAGGGATTATTCTTCAATTCCTTTCGGAGCATTGCTTTTATTTCTCGCGCAATTCCAAAAACAGAAAGCTGATCCGGTCTGTTGGGAGTGATCTCAAGGTCAAGGACATAGTCATCTCCGATCTGCTCAATTCCTTCGACTGAGACACCCTGATCGGTGAGTCTCGTTGCTAATTCAGTGATGGGAATATCAATATCTACAAATTCCCGTAACCACTCAACGCTTATTTTCATTGTGCATCAGCTTAAAATTGCCGGATGAAGCGCAGGTCATTGCCGAAGAGAAGTCTCAAATCATGAATTCCGTATTTGAGCATACATATTCGCTCAACACCCATGCCAAATGCAAATCCGGTATATATATTTGTATCATATCCAACGGATTTAAAGACATTCGGGTGAACCATTCCACAACCCATAACTTCTATCCATCCTGTATGACCGCACGTTGTACATCCATTTTCCTCGCAGAAAGGGCATGAAACCTGTAACTCAGCACTTGGTTCAGTGAACGGAAAGAAATGGGGTGTGAGCTTTATCTTTGTTGATGGTCCATACAATGCCTTGAAAAAAATGTCGAGCGTTCCTGTCAGATCGCTCAGTGTTACGTTTGTATCAACATACAAACCTTCTATCTGGTGAAAGACAGGAGAATGTGAAGCGTCAAAGCTATCAACGCGGTAACACCTTCCTGGTGAGATTATTCTAACAGGTGGTTTTCTCGACTCCATCACTCTCACTTGTACGGGTGATGTCTGGGTTCTTAGTAACAGATTATTATTAAGATAGAATGTGTCCTGTGTGTCCCGAGATGGATGATCCTTCGGGAAATTAAGGGCTTCAAAATTGTAATAGTCCGTTTCAACATCGGGTCCGTACTCAATTGCAAAACCCATTTTTACGAATATGTCAATGATTTCAGTCATGGTTTTCATCAGGGGATGATGGTGACCGAGCCATTTTTTGTCTCCCGGTATTGTGTAATCGAAGAAGTCCTTTGTTCTTTTCGTTTTTGTTGTTTCTTTGTTCTTTTTTTCAAAGGCTTTTTCTATAGTTACCCTGAGAGCGTTCATGATTTTTCCATAAACCGGGCGTTCTTCCTTCGAGCGATTCTTGATGTTTTTCAGCTTCTGGGTGATGATCCCTTTTCTTCCGAGATACTGCGCTCTGATTGTTTCAATCTCTTCTGTTGTTGAAGAGTGCTTGAGCTTATCAAAGATCGCAATTTTTATATCTTCAATTTCCTTTTCGAATTTCATTCTTACCGTGTTGTACTTTTAACAAGTAGCGAGAATGCTTCTGCATCAAAAACAGCAATGTCAGCGAGTATTTTTCGGTTAAGATTAATACCAGCCTTTTTCAGGTTATTGATAAAAACGCTGTAACTGATTTCATTTTTGTTACAGGCAGCGTGAACCCTTGTAATCCAGAGCCTTCTAAACATCCTTTTTCTAACCTTTCTGTCCCTTGTTGCATAACTGAGTGCTTTAATGGATGCTACTCTGGCAACACTGTAGAGGTTCTTCCTTCTGCCCCAGAAGCCTTTAGCACGTTTAAGCCATTTCTTATGTTTCCTTTTTCGGACTATTTTAGAACGAACCCTTGGCATCTTTCATCTCCTTCATTGCTACGGTAAAAGATTCCGTACCTTTTTCTTGTCTCTTGAACTTACCAGAGTCGATTTACGAAGATTTCTCTTTCGTTTTTTCGTTTTCTTGGTCAGGATATGGCTTTTGTTCGCCTTTGACCTTTTGTACTCTCCCGTCGCCGTCTTTTTGAACCTTTTCCGGGCCCCCCTGTTTGTTTTTATTTTTGGCACTAGGGCCTCCTCTCTTTTTGGCCGCAGATCTTGGTGCGAGC
>SOKD01000101.1 GCA_004376305.1 Candidatus Cloacimonadota bacterium
CGATTCCAAAAACAACGAATTCCGCAATGTACGTTATTTTCGCTTCAATTGAAAGGACACGAGCAATAGTAGCAGTATTGTGTTCCTGGACACCTGCTTCAATGAAACAGGCGGGTGAAACGTTTTCAAAAAGATGTGTTCTTACTGATTCCTTAAGGTCACAATCGAGCACGACGATTGGACTTGCTGCTTCTCTTTTCTTATTGATTATGGCGATATCTTCAAGGGATTTACCAAATGCATCTCTATTTCCCAACGCATCATCTACCTTATAGTTGAATGGCTTACCCGTTTCAATATTCGGTGTTCTGCGGAATTCCGTATGCGAGGTTTCTGGAGATGTTGCATCCCTTTCCTTTCTGTACTCATCAATTCTGTTTTCGATACCCAACTCCTCAATTGCTTTGGCATATTCTTCAGGTTTTAATGGACTGCCATGATAATGTTCTTTTGCTTCTTCCATGAACGAAACACCTTTTCCCATGGTTGTGTGGCATATTATTGCATAGGGCAAGGAGGTATCATTGATGCTCTTGTGTATTGCATTGTATATTTCTTCGACATTATGCCCATCAACTTCAAGTACATTCCACCCATCTGATTCATAGTTGCTCTTGATGTTAACATGCATTACATCGTGCACAGAACCGCTTATTTGAATTTCATTGTAGTCAATGATACATGTCATGTTATTCAATTCAAATTGTTTTGAAAATCTTCTTGCTTCTCCCACTTGCCCTTTTGCTTGTTCGGCATCACTCATGAGAATGAATACGTTGCAATGCTCCTCGTTAATTTTTGATGCCAAGGCAAATCCGCAACCAGCAGAAAGTCCCTGTCCCAGATTTCCAGTTGTCCATTCACAACCGGGAATTTTTCTCTCAATATGTCCTTCGAATATTGAACCGCATTTTCTGAAGTGGATTAATGCATCTTCAATATTGAAAAATCCCAGTCTTCCAAGTACAGCATAACATCCGGCTGATGTATGACCATGGCTTACGACAATTCTGTCGCGCAAAGGGTCGTTTATTTTTGAAGGGTGTATATTTGCCAGGCTGTGCACAACGATGTAGATCTCTGCTGAAGACATGGGTCCTCCGGGATGACCTGACGCAGCTATCGTTGTCATAGTTAGTATATCTCCTCGCATAATTCTTCCGAGTTCATGGAATTTCTCTTTTGTTTTCGCAGAAAGGGAGTTGGTTTTAAAAAGGTAGTCCGGTTGTTTTATGAACCAGTCTTTCAACAAACCACTTTCCTTTTTCATCTTGCTCCTTTCACGTGCTGACATCAGGGAGGACACTGAATCCCGAACAAAAAATTATTTCTTGCTGTGTTGTTACCATTTGCGTATCAACTGTAGCCTTCTATTTTATTCCTGATATCTTTTAAAGCGGGTTACCTCTGCCGTTCATTATTTGACATCCTTATACACCATTTTGTTTATTGTGTCAAACAAATTTAGTTGTTAGTAAGATGATCTTACGAAAAACCATTCCTTTCTGTGGACTATTTCCTTGACATTGTTTTGAAAATGTATTATTAAGAGATAAAGACTACAGAAGAAATATATAAAAACTGGGGGATTTATGAAGAAAAGAAGGTATAAATCATATCATCTTGTTATCATTCCATATGACAAAATTCAGGGAAAGGACTACTATTTTACTGTCAAAACACTGAAGCTGTTAACTTTCATGGCAGTATTCTTGATTGCAACGTTTGCTACTCTGATAACGCTCCATACAAGGAATTTCTACAGGATTCGGTTGACTTTGTACCCGACACTCAGTAAAAACTCCATACTCCTTAAAGAAAATACGGAATTCAAAGATGAGAAGACAAACCTGGAAACCGTCATTGACAGTTTAACAGATCAACTTTTTGCAGAACGTGCTGTACACCATGAAAGACTCAAATCGCTTAATGTCAAGGCGGAAAAGGTCAAGAAGTTTGCAGAAAGTCTGAGGATAATGGTGGGGTTCAAGCTCGAGCCAAAAGATGCTCAACCACCTGGACTTGGCGGTCCAATTACCGAAGAAAAGGATGATTTTCTCATCATGGAGGAGGTTGCATCTGAAGAAATTAATGCTGCATTCAACAAAGCCGAAAAAACCCTGTTCAGGAAATTCGCTTCATCAAGAGAGCAATTGAAAAAACTATGGAAACATTTCGAGAACAAGAGTTCTATCATTGAGGGGACACCCGAGCTGCAGCCCGTCCCCGGGAGGATTCTGTCAGGTTTTGGCTATCGGATCGGACCGTTTACAGGACGCGAGGAATTTCATCAGGGTGTTGATATCCCAGCCGTAACCGGAACGAAAATTAAAGCTCCCGCTGATGGTGTAGTTGTATTTGTAGGACGAAAGGGGGGATACGGAAAGGTGCTGATTATTGATCATGGAAATAATTACAAAACAGTGTATGGGCACCTTCGTGCATTTGATGTTGCGGTCGGTGATAGGGTAAAGAAGGGAGATTACATAGGGGAAGTCGGAAATACCGGAAAAAGTACAGGATCACATCTGCATTACGAGGTAAAGTTGAACAATGTCGTTGTAGATCCGGCGAATTACTTTAAGAGTATTGAAGAGAGAAAAAGGGAGTTTGATGATTCAAAGAGACCGGATATGGATCAGTAACAAAAGCGAGGGAACTATCAGTTACTTCTATCCGCGGCACTGTACGTACGAAAACTATCATGATCAGGTGTAGAGGAAAGAGGATATACAAAGATATTGCACCGTATTACGATCGGCTGATGTACGATGTAAATTATGAAGCATGGGTCAAATACATTAAGAATATTTGCTCATTGAATCGCTTCAAACCTGAAACAATCCTTGATCTGGGATGTGGAACCGGAAACCCTATGAAGTTCCTCCTGGAAGAAGGGTATATGGTCATTGGTATCGATGGCTCTCTTGAAATGCTGGCGGTTGCGCGGAAGAAACTGCAATCCTTTTCTCCTCTCTTGCTGGTGGGTGAGTTTAATCATTTCTCTATGAAAAAGAAGGTTGATCTTGTTGTTTCGCTTTTTGACAGTCTTAATAATCTGCTTTCTGTAGATAAATTGCATCAAACCTTTCTCTGTGTGAATCAGGTAATGCAGAGTGGAGGGTTCTTTATCTTTGATATTAATAGTGTTTATGGATTGTCCCGTATGAATGAGTCTTCCACCTTTACAAAGGAGTACGATGGTGTATACAGCATATGGAATAGCCAATTCGATAGATGGAAAATCCTCGCAACGCTTACTATTACCCTTTTTGTCTCTGAAAATGGATCTTATCGAAGAATGGAAGAGACACACATGGAAAAAGGATACTCATCGCAGAAGCTGAAGCAATTACTGAAATTGAGCGGATTCGGAAAGGTCACATTCTACGAGCACCTGACGTTCAGAAGACTGACTCCGCGAACACAACGGTTAATGGTTGTAGCCCGGAAGAATTAGATGAAATTCTTTTCAGATCTGCACATACATTCAAAATACAGTAGAGCAACGAGCAGCAGAATGGACATTGATGGTATCACTGAAATGGCGCGATTAAAGGGAATAAAATTGTTGGGCACAGGAGATTTTACCCATCCAGCCTGGTTTGCACATCTCAAAGAAAAACTCTCATATTGTGATAATGGTTTGTTTGAATACGATAAAGTGAAATTTGTGCTTACCGGTGAGGTGAATAATATTTACACAAGGGATGGAAAACTGAGAAAAATACACAATGTTATCATTGCTCCTTGTCTGGAATCTGCTGAGGCAATTACAGATTTTCTATCCCGATATGGAAAGATAGAATCGGACGGACGCCCTATCCTTGCAATTGATTCAGAAAAAATGTTTGAGAGAATTCTGGAGATTGATGAGAGAAATCACCTCATCGCTGCACACATATGGACACCCTGGTTCTCCCTCTTTGGCTCTAAATCAGGATTCGACTCTATTGATGAATGTTACGGTAAGCATGCACAGCAGGTTCTGGCACTTGAAACGGGATTATCGAGTGATCCTGAGATGAATTGGATGTGGAGCAAAATTGATGCGTTCACCCTCCTGTCAAATTCCGATGCACATTCTCCTGAAAACATAGGTCGGGAAGCAAATTGTTTTGATTGTGAGATGGATTACGATACTGTTATGAGAGTTATTAAAGCTGGGGATACAAATAAGTTTTTGTTTACGGTTGAGTTCTTTCCGGAAGAAGGAAAGTATCACTTTGATGGTCACCGGGCATGTGGATTACGATTGCATCCTGATGAAGCAAAAAAGAAGGGAAATATTTGCCCCCGTTGTGGTAAACCATTAACCATTGGAGTGCTTCATAGGATTTTCGAACTCTCTGATAGAAAATACGGTTATGTACCAGAGCGAAAAATCCCATTCAGGAAACTTGTTCCCTTAACGGAAATTCTTTCGAATGCAATGGGATGCGGAAAAAATACGAAGGCAGTCAAATCAAGGTATCGTGACCTGATAACCCGTCTGGGAACAGAATTTGAAATTCTCCTTGATACGCCATACGAAGACCTGCGTCGAGTAACCGATGAGAATAGTGCGGATCTGATTATGAAGGTTCGCAAAGGTGATGTTGAGGTTAATCCTGGATATGATGGTGTTTATGGTGAAGTGAGAATTGGCAGGAGCAATGGGAAAAAGGAAAAGCAACAGCTTGAATTATTCTAAAAAGATGGTGGAACAAAGATACAGCTGAGAAGTTAGTGTTAAGAGGGAGTTTATGATGGAGAAAATTTGGGCACCGTGGCGAAGTAAGTATATTCTGGTAAAGGACCAGGAGGAAGGTTGTATTCTATGCAATAGAATTAAGCAGGAAAAAGATACTGAAAACTACATACTGCATCGTAGCAAATCATGTTTTATTATTATGAATATTTTCCCCTACAATAATGGGCATCTTATGGTTACGCCATACAAACATACAACGCTTTTCGATGATCTGAAGATCGAGGAAGGAGCTGATCTTTTTGCAACTCTGACGCTTAGTTTAAAGATACTCAAGGAATCTTTTCATCCTGATGGTTTCAATGTTGGAATGAATCTTGGGAGGGTTGCTGGTGCTGGAATTAATGACCATTTCCACATACATGTTGTACCGCGGTGGAATGGAGATACCAATTTTATGCCGGTCCTCACTGATACAAAAATCCTGTCGGTTTCGCTCAACGAAACATACAAATTGCTTAGAGAGGCATTGAAGGAATTACTATGATTGAGTGGACATCATTACCTTTTATGATTGGTGGAAAGAAGAACTATGTTGCGATTGGAGTTCCTGTTGCAACCTGGGTTATGGTTTTGCTTTTCTGGGGTGTATGGTGGTTTATTCTGTCGTTTGTTCTTGTCGGAGCATCGATTCTTCCGTATTTTATTCCGACAAAATACAGGCTAACCGATCGAGAAATTGCGGTTCGGTCAATGTTCACAAAGAAGGATAAAAAATGGGAGGAGTATAAAAGTTATTCTGTTGATAAACATGGGATTTTTATGAGTCCTTTCAGCAAACCTTCCAGGCTGGAAAATTTCAGAGGCCTCTATCTTCGTTTCCACAATCACGGGGATGAAGTTGTTACATTTGTGAAAAAAATAATGGAGAAATCATGAAAGAGCAAGATGCGCAGAACATAGAGTTTCTTGCTGAGATAGTTGAGTCAATTTTCTCATCCGTTGAACTTCAACATGTTCTTAATGGTATAGCCCAGAAAGCGACGGAGGTTCTTGGTGCAGATGCGTCATCGATAATGCTTATTGAGCCTGGTACACAAGAAATGAGGATACGGGCAAGTTACAATTTGAGTCCTGAATATGTCAATATTGTAAAGGCAAAGGTAGGTGGTGACCTATCAGGTAAGGTAGTTGCAAATGGAAAACCAGTTTACATTCCGGATATAATTACTTATTTCACTAAAACCAGGGATGAATTCTCACTCAAATGGACTAAGAAAGAAGGACTGGTATCTGTTATTTCTCTGCCGATAATCGGTCAAAAGAAAAATAGGGGTACCATTAATGTTTACTACCGAAAGGCTCATAAGGTTAGTGCAAAAGAGAAGCGGGTTATTTCAAACTTTGCGGATTTCTCGAATGTTGCGATATCAAACGCCACGATGTTTGAGGAAAGAAAGAGACAAATTCTTGCACTTGAAGCGTTGAATCTTATCGGACAGAAAATATCATCGGTAAGTGATTTCGAAAGTCTTGTTGAGGTTGTTTACGGAGAGACATCAAAGATAATGAAAACGGAAAATTTCTACCTTGCACTCTATAACAAAGAGAAGCATGAAATAAGGTTTATTCTCTATGTAGAAGAGGGGATACGACAGAAGGAGAAAAAAAGGAAGCTGAGGAGCGGATTGACGGAATACGTTATCAGTACCCAAAAACCATTGCTTCTGCCAAAAGATGTTAACGAGGAATCGAAGAAACTGGGAATTAAGGCAATGGGCAGGGCTGCGCGTTGCTGGCTGGGCGTGCCCATTATGTATGGGAAAAAGGTTCTTGGTGTTATTGGTGTACAGGATTATGAAAAAGAGGAAATATATGATGAGAATGATATGAAGGTGCTGCTTACCATTGCTAACCAGACTGCCGTGGCAATAGAAAACAGTCAACTGTACGAAGAAACAAGAAAAATGGCTATAACGGACCCGATGACCGGGTTGTACAATATACGCCATCTGTATAATGTGCTTCAGCTTGAGATAGAAAGGGCAAAGCGGTACAATCTTAGTTTCTCCATGCTCATTATTGATATAGATAATTTTAAGGAGCACAACGACAAATACGGTCATCTGGTGGGAGATGAACTACTCAGGTTGTATGGTAAGTTTCTGATGGATAATACAAGAAAGGTTGACACGGTTACTCGATATGGCGGTGACGAATTTGTAATCGTTCTTCCGGAAACAGGTAAAATGGATGCAGAGCATTTCATTGTTAGACTTGTCAATAAATTAAAGAGGCATACATTTAAGGTTCAGAACAAGCAGATAGGTTTAATGGGAACAATGGGCGAGGCTTCTTTTCCTGAAGATGGAAAGACATCAGAAGAAATACTTGGATTTGCAGACCGGAATCTACTTAGAAAAAAGAAAGAGAAGGATATGAGAAGAAGGACATCTTAGTAACGATCAGCTGCGTCAATGAGTTTATACCCTCTTCCTTGAATCCATGTAGCATTGTAGAATTTCCCATAGTGATTCCATGACCAGGGATTACATCGTTGGAGTCGATCAACGGCAAGTAAGATGCCCCTCACTGTTCCTCTCTGTTTAATTGCATTATAAGCAAAGTGTGAACAGGATGGTGTGAAGTTACATGCATCTCCCTGCTGGTCGGAAAGGAGTATTTGATATAACCTGATTTGTCCGAGCAGAAATATCTCTCCTGTAAGAATCTTTCGTTGCTCGTTTTCCTTTTTTGGTTTTCTGGTAAAATCCCACAAGTACTGTTCATCCGGAAAAAGAGGGATCAATAAGACCAATATAAGGAATACAATGAGCGCTATTTTATATTTCATCTCTCTTAACCAATTCGAAACAGAAAAGACTGTTGATTTTTCATGTCTGCTCATTGAACAGGGATGGTCTTGCATCAGCAATGATAAGGATACCGGAACTATTCAGGTAGTATACAATATCAAGTAAAACTGGTTTACCGTCAATCCCAACCCATGTTTGGGTAATGTTTTTCATCTCTATTTGTTTGGATTTCCCTGATTCAGGAATTATATATGAGTAAACACCATTTGAGAGGGAAACGCCTTGAGCCAGAAAAAGCGGTGAAGGGTTGCTGTGAGCGAAGGGAGTTAATAATAAAATCTCGTTCTTTAGTTTTTGAGTGATCTTTTCAGGTGAAAGTGTATCGATAATCCGCATTTCTCTCTCTTGCTCAGTAGCAATAGAAGTCCCGGGGAATGTCCCCTTTAAGTACTGTTTCATTTCATCAAGATGTTCTTTTCTGATTGTAAAACCGCATGCTTGCTTGTGACCGCCAAAAGAAAGAAAGAGACTGCTCTTTTTAGCGAGTATTGCATATACGTTTACTCCCCCCGGTGCCCGCGCTTCTCCGATTATGTTTTCTTCTTTATCAGATGCCACAATTACCGGTTTGCTTAATCGTTCCTTGAGGCGGGAAGCGCAGAAACCAAGATAATCAAATTGAAGTTTTGGATTATAGATAAATATAACCGCTTCTTTAGTATCTTGTGGAATTGAAACCAGAATCCTTTTATAGTTTTCGTTTGCATGTGCATGCCATTCTTCACTTTCTATGAGGAGCCTGGATATGGTTTTACGAAGGGTGTCTTCATTGTTCTCAGTGAGAAGCTGAAAACCAACATTGTTGCCGAATTCCTTTCTTTTTCCGGTTGAGAAAACGGAGATCATTTTCCGTACTGCTTCTTCATCGCAAACATTTCCTTTGCAGATCATTTCACGTAGAATTCTTATACCACATCGTTCCGTTTTCTGCAGCCATTCAAAGCCAAGATGCGCAAGAACAAAGTTTTCATCCTTCAGGGGAACACGGTCGGCATATGTTCCAAGGAAAATCAGCGGATACCACCTCGGAATAATACTCTGCCATTCTTTTGATTGCAGGGACAGCATGGATTGAGCTATGAACCAGCCCAGCTTGAATGCAACCATAACGCCGGCTATGTCCGGAAAGGGATATTGAGAATCCGCTCTTTTTGGATTTATAAGAGGAAAATGTGGCGTACTTTCAACCGGGACTTCGTGGTGATCTGTTACAACGATATCAATACCCATTTCCTGAGCCGCAGCGATTTCGTTGTGATCAGAAGATGCACAATCAACTGTTACGATAAGTGAACAGCCGAGATTGGCTGCCTGTTGAATGCCAGGAGTGTTGAGTCCTATTCCTTCCTTTTTTCGATTTGGTATATGGTAGAAGACCCTTGCGTTAAGATTTTTCAGAAGCTCGAACAAAAAAACTGTAGCAGTTATCCCGTCGGTGTCTTCATCGCCCCATATAAGTATTTTCTCTCCATCTTTGATTGCTCTTTGAATCCGATCTGTTCCCTGTTCTATATCAGGAAGGAGGGAAGCTTGATGAAGGCTCTTGATTCCCGGGGAGGTGATGCTGGTTATTTTATCAGCAGTGTCGATTCCTTTTTCAAGGAGTATCCTGGAAAATTGTGTTGAAAATTTGTATTTCTTTGAAAGAGCTTCAATTTTGCTCTGATCGATATTAACTATATGCCATTTCATTAGAGGTACCATACAATTTTATCCTTCCAAAGGTTTGTTGTTGAATCATTTTGATTTTTTGAATTTTAACAAGTTCGAGAACGGCAATGAATGTTACGATAATTTCTTCAAGCGTTTTTTGCTCAACGAGATCCATGAAAAAAAGCATTCTGTTTTGACCAATTTTAAGCAGGATCCTATCCATCTTCTCTTGAATGTCAAATTTTGTGCCAATAAGAGCAAATACGGGTTTTAACCTTGTTCTTTTAAGAATATCAAAAAGAAGCTCATTAACATCTTTATAGGTTAGTCCACTGAGACCGGAGCTATGAATCGTGCGATCACTGGTTAGACCCCTTATCCA
>SOKD01000336.1 GCA_004376305.1 Candidatus Cloacimonadota bacterium
GACCCAATGAGCAGTTTATGCCGAGTGCATCAACGTCTAAATCCTCGAAAGCAAGAGCAAAACCGGTCGGGTCGGTTCCGATAAGTGTCCTGCCGTTTTTGTCGAAGGTTAAGTTTGCTATTATGAAGGTTCTCGGCGCAATATCTTTAATTGCAAGAATGGCAGCTTTGAGTTCCCGAATATCTGAGAAGGTTTCAAGAATAAACAAATCGACGTTTTTATTAAGAATTCTGATTTCTTCGTAGAAACAATCATACGCGCGGGAGAACGTTAGGTTTCCAGATGGTGAAAACAGTTCCCCGGAAGGCCCAAGATTTCCAGCAATAAGGATTTTCGATTCTGCTGCCTTATGTGCGATATCTGTTGCGCATTCGTTTATTTCTTCCATTTTGTCTTTGAGACCGATAGATTGGAGTTTCAATGGATTTGCCCCAAGCGTGGCAGTTAAGAGAATATCGCATCCTGCCTTAACGTGATCTTTTTGTATTTCGAAAATAGCGCTTTGGTTACGGAGGAGGTACTCTTCCGGAGGGAATTCGCTAAAACCTCTTTTGAACAATTCAGTTCCAAGTGCTCCGTCAAGGAAGAGCAATCTCTTCTGCAGGATATTTTTTAGTCTATCATGGATCATACTTCTACAGCCCCCACTTCTTTCCTTTAATTTCCTCCATGAAAGGGCGGAGATATGCAGTTCTTCCTCGCGGTACAGCGACGTAGAGTCCGGAGATAATAGGTTTTAACTCCACAAGAACCTTGACGAGTTCATCCTGAAGGAATGATAACCAATCTTCTTTTTCCTCAACCATCTTCATTATATTTTCTGGAACTTGAATGCCCGGAACCTCATGTGCAATGTATTCAAATTGTTTCTTGCTTCTCGGAATAAAGATGTTGAGAACAAGTGGAATATTTTTTAGATTGACTTTTTCAGTAAAACCAAATAATGTTTTAGAATCAAAGAGTGGCTGAGTAACAAAGTAATCTGTTCCAACTTCAATCTTTTCATTTATCTTGGCGATTTCTTTTTCTAAATCAGGGGGAGAAGGGTTGATCGCTGCTCCGACATAGAAGGAAGTCGGATTTGTGTACTCGTTTCCAGCAAAGTCTTTTCCCGTATTCAGCAGTTTGATAAGTTTTATAAGTCCCGGAGAGGTAATGTCGTATACGGCTGTTGATTGAGGGTAGTCACCGAGAGAAGGCGGGTCTCCTGAAATGGCAAAAATGTTATTCAAGCCAAGCGCGCAGGCAGCGATGAGGTCAGACTGGATTCTCGTCAGGCTCCTGTCTCTGAGGGCGAAGTGTGGTATTGATTCGAGACCTCTCTCTTTCACAAGGTGCGAAAAGGCAACAGGATTCATTCGCACTCTTGCCATTGGAGAATCAAGAATACTTACGGCGTCAACACCAAATTCTTTGATTTTCTCGATCCATGAAATGCTTTTTTTAATATATGCACCTTTTGGGGGGGAAACTTCAACGACAACGAGTGATTTCGAATTGATTTGTTCTTCAACAATGTTCTTAACCTTCTCTTTTACTGCAATTTCCTGTGTCTCTACTTCCTCTTCTTCAACAAAGAGAAAATGGAGGGATCTTCCGGATGTAGATTTAAGCATAGAAACGAGCAAATGTATATAATCCGGTGTAGTTCCACAGCAACCACCCACGATTTTAATACCCTTTTTTATAAATTCGCGTGCATATCTCGCAAAGTGCTCACTTGATGCAGGGAATACGAACGTTCCATCGATGTATCGGGGAACGCCTGAATTAGGCATAAAGCAAACTGGTGCATTAGTTTTCTCAAGAAAGAGTGGCATGAGCTCTAAGAACTGGAGCGGCCCGATGCCATGGTTTGCTCCTATACCGAGAAGCGAGAGGTCTTTTGATGCATCGATGACTCTTTCAACCGTTTCACCTGAAGGAGTTCTCAAACCTTCAGTAAAACTGAATGAGATAATAATGGGAACACCTTTTCTGTTTTTTTCTATTGAATCAATGGTGAAGAGAGCTTCATTTATTCCTATCTGTGTTTCAACAAGGAGAACGTCTACACCGCCATCAATAAGACCTTCAACTTGCTCGATAAGGCTTTCTTTAAACCATTCTTTTTCATCTTGCTCAAGGAGAGAGAATGTTTTACCGGATGGACCAACTGATCCCGCAACCCATTTTCGATCGCCAGCAACCTTTTTAGCTAACTCAGCTCCTTTTTTATTGACTTCCCTGATGCCCTTAAAATCGACATATGGATCGAGCTTAAATATATTTGCATCAAAGGTATTGGTTACAAGAAGTTCTACTCCGGCTTCTACGAACTCTGTATGGATTTCCATAACAAGTCCCGGATTATCGATGTTTACCATAGCAAAAGGTTTTTTTGATGAGAAACCTTTTTTGTACAGCGTGGTTCCCATTGCACCATCTGCAATAATGTAATTTCTTTCAAGATATTTTGCCAGCTCCATAATTCATTCCCTTCCTTTAGAAGACCTTAACTACGGTCCTAGGTAAGCTTAAATTTCCGTTTTTGTTTCGAAGCCTTCTTCAGCATATCCAATATCTCCGATGCCTTTTCATCTCCTGAATCTGGATCAGGAGCAAAAGAAACGGTGCTTGCTCCATCCTTGGTTTGCATGGTAGCGTCAGCTCCCTTTTCCATAAGGTATCT
>SOKD01000251.1 GCA_004376305.1 Candidatus Cloacimonadota bacterium
CCAACACCGGTTGGTCCCAGGAATATAAATGAGCCAATCGGTCTACGCGGATCTTTCAGGCCTGTTCTTCCCCTCCGAATGGCTCTGGAAATAACCGCAAGTGCTTCATCCTGTCCAACAACACGCATCCGCAAATCATCTTCCATACGCAACAGTTTTATCTGCTCTTTTTCCTCAAGCTTGAAAATCGGGATACCCGTCCACATAGATATGATCTCACGAATATCATCGGTAGTAACCTTGATTTCCTTAATGCTCACCTCTTTTTCCCATTGCTCCCTGACTTTCCGGATTTCTTCCTCATGTTTATCCTGTTTGTCCCTTAAGAGAGCTGCCTTTTCATAATTCTGTTCTTTGACCGCATCCCTTTTCTGCTGTTCAAGATCTTCCATCTTTTTCTCAAGTTTTCTGATATCAGGCGCTGATGGGTAGTTTGCGAGTTTTACACGAGCTCCTGCCTCATCGATAACATCAATTGCTTTATCTGGAAGAAAACGATCGGTAATATACCGTTCAGATAATGTTGCTGCTGCAACAATACCTTCATTCGTATACAGAACACCATGGTGTTCTTCATAGCGATGTTTGAGCCCCTCAAGAATCTCAATGGTATCTTCAACAGAGGGGGGATTAATCATTATTGGCTGAAACCTTCTTTCAAGTGCTCCTTCCTTCTCAATATACTTCCTGTATTCCTCCATGGTAGTGGCACCGATGCACTGCAGTTCTCCCCGTGCAAGTGCTGGCTTCAGCATGTTCGATGCATCAATTGCGCCTTCAGCCGCCCCAGCACCAACAATCGTATGGAGCTCATCAATGAAGAGAATTATTTTCTCAGTTGTTCGTATTTCATTCAGAATCGCTTTCAGTCGCTCCTCGAATTGACCCCGGTACTTCGTGCCTGCTACAACAGAAGCAAGATCAAGACTCAAAACCTCTTTTCCCCACAAAATTTCAGGTACATCCCGCTTAATTATTTTTTGCGCAAGCCCCTCTGCAATCGCAGTTTTCCCAACACCCGGCTCACCTATCAGAACCGGATTATTCTTCTTCCTTCTTGAGAGCACCTGGATAACACGTCCTATTTCTTTCTCTCTTCCAATAATAGGGTCAAGTTTGTTTTCCTTTGCAAGCGTTGTCAGGTTTCTGCAGAAATAATCAAGGGCGGGGGATCTTGATTTCTGTTTGTCCTTCGGGTCATACAATGCTGGAGGAAAACCACCAAGCAATTTAACAATCTCTGATTTGGCAATGTCATAGGACACGCTGTGCTCAGAAAGAATCCGAGCTGGTGCGCTGTCTCGTTTTCGTAGTAGTCCGAGCAAAAGATGCTCTGTTCCCACATGTTTATGCTCGAGTTTTTTTGCCTCATCAATTGCAAGACTTACTATGTGCCGTGCATCCTGTCCAAGAGGTATTTCACCAGATGCAAGACCACCCACTTCTCCTTCGCTCACGAGTCTTTTGAGTGAACGTGAAATTTTCTCAAGATTTACACCAAGGTTCGTTAGCACCATAACGGCAACACCGTTACCTTCCTTGATGAGAGCAAGAAGAATATGCTCAGCAGTAACACTGTCATTACCGTTCGCTGCGGCTTCTTGTCGAGCTATGTACAGCAGCTTCCTCATCCGCTCAGTGAATCGCTCATCCATCATTACTCCCTTTGCTATCGAGAGATAGTATCTCTTTCACAAAACGAGCACGCATCCTATCTCTCTCGTAATTATCCATTTTCCGTTCATAGACAAGTTGCAGATGCGCTGGTTGAATGTACACAAGCAATTTATTCAACTGTTTAAGGGCAACATCTCTTATAACTCCCAGACCAACACCAAGCCTCAGAGCTGAAGAAAGATTAATTGCCTCGTCCGATGTTAAGAGGCGCGCATATTTGAAAAGACCGTAAGCCCTCCAAATTTTATCCTCAATTTGCATTTGCGCATTTTTCATAAGTGTTTCTCTTGCATTTCGCTCTTTTTCCACAATCTCTTTCACGATTTCAGTTACAATTGAAATAATGTTTTCCTCGCTTTTCCCCAAAGATGCGCTGCTTGATAACTGAAAGAAATTACCCTTAATGTCAGTCCCTTCGCCGTAGAGACCTCGCACCAGTACCCTTTTGGTTTTCAGTTTCCTTATTATTTTTTCTATTTCCCGCGTGATCACAAGAGCAGGAAGGTGCACGAGAGCAGAAGCTCTCATCCCGGTTCCAATATTCGTTGGACAGGCAGTTAAATATCCAAAATCCTTATCATAGGAATATGATGCTCGTGCTCCAATTTCATCATCCACAAGATTCAGAAAATCAAAAACCTCAAACATCTGAAGTCCATCGGCAAAACCTTGAATACGGAGATGGTCTTCCTCATTTATCATAATCGAAACACGTTCATTCTTATCGATTATTGCACCACCCATATCGGACTCGAAACAAAGGTCAAAGCTCACAAGGTGTCTCTCCACTAAAAATTCCTTCTCGATCGATGAGAGATCCTCCATCCTTAAAACGTATCCATCCTTAAACAATTCAATCGCTGTAATATCCTCAGTTAATTCGTCAAACAATATTTTCTTCTCATTTTCCGTTGAGCTGATCGAGAATTTGTGCCCTTGAATATTCCGTGCAAACCGTATTCTCGAGGAGAAAACAATTTCTGCAAAGGGACCTTTCGGATCGACCCACGCGCTTGGCTTTCTTACCATTTTTTTAATGATTTCGCTATTCATCACTTTCTTCCATCTTAAGAGAGAGCGTTTCTATCCTGTCACGCAACTTTGCAGCAAGCTGATACTGCTCTTTCTTGATAGCCACATCCAATTCTTCCTTCACCTCTCGTATTCTCTTCCTGATAAGCAATTTTTTCTCATCAAGAATAGGTACTTTCCCTTTGTGTTTTGCTTTTCCATGCAGTTTATTTAGCAGGTTTCGTATGTATGGTCGAAAGACCTCATAGCAGTTCGCACAGCCAAACTTACCCTTTTTTTCTACATCAGTGAGTTTCCAACCACACATTGCACAAACCGCATCACGTTGAATCTTTTCTTCTTCCCTCCTTCCTTCCGCGGACACAGCATCCGGCGTCTGGAATCCCTTCTCCTTTGCGCAGTTTCTGCAAATAAAGAACTCTACCTTCTCGCCATTGATCACCTTGGTATACTTTATTTGTCCTTCTTCAGCGCCACAGATTTCACACATCATGGTAAACTCTCCTGGATTCTTCCATCTTCCAATTTAATTATATTTCCAACCCTTCGTGCTATATCTTCATTATGCGTCACAAGAACAATGGTTATTCCTTCATTTTGATTAAGTCCAAGAAGCATCTCCAGAAGCATGTCACTGTTCTTCCTATCAAGGTTTCCCGTCGGTTCATCAGCAAAAATGATCGATGGATTATTTACAAGAGCCCTTGCAACTGCAACACGTTGTTTTTCTCCACCGGACAGTTGGTTCGGCTTATGTCGCAGCCGATCAGAGAGAGCAACCTTATTGAGCAAATTCCGAGCACGTTCTTTTGCATTGCGGGAACCAATGCCGTTAATGATTGAAGGTATCATAACATTTTCTAATGCACTGAATTCCGGAAGGAGATGATGGAATTGAAAAATAAATCCTATCTTCTTATTTCGTACGCGCGCAAGTTCCTGATCAGGGAAATCATACAAATTATTACTCTCAAGAATAACCTTACCTTCCGTAGGAGCATCAAGCCCTCCAATGATATGAATGAGTGTGCTCTTTCCAGCACCAGATGGGCCAACAATTGTATACAACTCGCCTTTCTCAATCACAATATCAATACCTTTTAGCACTTCGAGTGATTCTTTTCCGGTCCTAAAGGTCCTTTTGATGTTTATGCCCTGCAGCATTATATCACTTAAACTCTCTTCATTCATACCTGATTGCCCTCACCGGGTCGAGCTTTGCTGCACGCATTGCCGGATAGATTGTGGCAAGAAAACTGACAATAATAGCAGCCACGCCAACGATAATAAAATCATCCGCCACCATGTGCACAGGCAATGTATCAATAAAATAGACATCGCTTGGGAGTGAGATAAAGCGGTACTTTCCAAGAAGGAACGATACCGTCACGCCAGCGATAATTCCCAATGCTGTTCCTATGGTCCCTATCATAAGGCCCTGAAACATAAATATCCTCATAATCTGCCTGCTTGATGCACCCATAGATTTAAGAATCCCAATATCCTTGGTTTTCTGTATTACAATTAAAATAAGCGTTGCAACTATATTGAACGATGCAACAACAATAATGAGGACAAGGATAATAAACATCACTGTCTTTTCGAGTTTTAAGGCGGCAAAAAGGCTCCTATTCATTCGTATCCAGTGGTTTGCCCTGAAAGGGAATCCCAATCGTTTCTCAATCTCCCGGGAAATTTCAGGTGCTTTGTAAATCTTATCGATCTTCACTTCAATACCGGTAACTGCATCATTCATGCCAATAAGTTTCTGAGCGCTCTGCAGGGAAACATATGCCAATGCGGCATCGTACTCAAACATCCCTGCTTCAAAAATGCCAATCACTCGGAATCTTTTGAATTTTGGTATATAACCCATTGGTGTTGCTGTAAAATTTGCTGTCGAGAATATGCTCAATTCATCGCCCGTATGAACACGAAGGTTATCGGCAAGAATAGAACCCAATACAATCCCCGGAATATCCCCTTTTGAAAAATTGAAAGTTCCATAGACAAGTTTTGTTTCGATATCACTCACCTCAGATAGATTTTTCTCATCCACGCCACGAAGCACAATCCCGTCAACATAGTTATCGTTATTTATCATTACCTTCGTGTAAATAAATGGTACTGCACCGACAACATGAGGAACCTCTTTCACAATAGCAAGCACTGAATCATAGGAAGTTACCGGTTCATTGAAATATTTCAACACAGCAATATGTGCATTTGTCCCCAGAATCTTATCCTGTAAATCCTTTTGAAAACCACTCATCACGGAGAGCACGATGAGTATCGTGGTAACACCAATAAAAACACCCGCCATAGAGATAAGGATAATAATCGACTGAAAAATGGTCGCCCGTTTTGCCTTAAGGTAGCGTCTTGCTATAAAAAACTCAAATCTCATTCTCTGCTCTTGAGTTGCGGGAACATAATCACTTCCCTGATTGATGACATATCGGTTAACAGCATAACCAATCTATCCACACCAATTCCGAGACCACCGGTTGGTGGCATACCGTATTCCATTGCACTGAGAAAATCCTCGTCAAGAATCTGCGCTTCTCCGTCGCCCATTTCCTTCATCTTTTGTTGGGCTTCGAGCCGTTCCCGCTGATCAAAAGGATCGTTCAATTCGCTGAATGCATTGCCAATTTCCATACCTGCTACAACTGGTTCAAACCGCTCAACAAGGTCAGAATTCTTCCGGTGTTTTTTTGCAAGTGGTGAAATTTCAAGTGGATAATCAAGTACGAAGGTTGGTTGCATGAGCTTGGGCTGAATCATTTCACCAAAAATTTCATCCATAATTTTACCTTTTCCTGCATCATCATCCACATCAATCCCGTGCTCTCTGGCAAAAGTATACACTTCATCCCGTGACATTCCTGAAACATCCTTACCTGTTTCCTGTTGAATGCCTTCGTAGAACCCGATCCTTTTCCACGGGCGTTTCAAGTTAATCTCTTTACCTTGAAAGGTAATATTCAGGGTTCCGTTTATCTCCTCCGCAATTCCTGTAACAAGTTCTTCGGTAAGGTCCATCATATCATTGTAATCAGCATATGCCTGGTATGCTTCCAGCATCGTAAACTCAGGATTGTGAGATCTGTCGATTCCCTCGTTTCTGAAATCCTTGCATATTTCATACACCCTTTCAAATCCTCCAATGATAAGCCGCTTCAAATATAATTCATCTGAAATACGGAGAAAATAATCCCTGTCCAGTTCGTTGTAATACGTCTTGAAAGGCCTGGCAAATGCGCCGCCGTAAAGAGGTTGCAGCACCGGTGTTTCGACTTCGATAAATTCTTTGTTATTAAGAATTTCCCTCATCTTGCCGATAATCCGCGCCCGTTTTACAAACACATCCCTTACATTCCTATTCATAATCAGGTCCAGATACCGTTTCCGGTACCGTATCTCAACATCCTTCAAACCATGCCATTTCTCAGGTAAAGGAAAGAGCGACTTGGAGAGAAACGTAATATCCTTGACCAGCAAAGTGAATTCTCCTGTCCTGGTCTTGAAGAGTTCTCCATGTACACCAACAAAATCGCCAATATCAATAAATCCAGAAACAGTAAAGAGTTTCTCGTCAAGTGTGTCCTTCCTGAAATAAATCTGAAGCTTTCCAGAGCCATCCTCAAGGTCAGCAAAAATCGTCTTGCCATGACCCCGTTTGGCTACAATTCTTCCCGCAATCGCAATAGTTTCTGCACCATCCACCTCTTCTGCCTTGTCTCTTAATACGCTTATCATATGCGTTCTTTCGAATCGGTACGGGTAAGGATTCAGTCCTAACGCTCGTAACTTTCCTAACTTTTCGATCCTTATTTTCTTTTGATCAAGCACTTCTTTTTGCAATTTCACTCCTTTTTCCTGCATATTGCCAATATTTTATCTTTTAATATACGGTGTAAATATCCATTTGTCAAGCAAAATAGAGAAACATGACTCTATCATAACGACTCACTTTTTTTGCTTGACTTTTGAAGATATCTTTGTTATATAGAGTGGTTATCCAGCAATACCTGAACAACCTTGCTGGATTTAACTGCTTTTATGCAACGCCACAAGGAGGACAGATGGCTTTAAGAATCGGTATCAATGGTTTTGGTCGTATTGGAAGGTTGGTTTTCAGGATAGGGAGAAAAAATCCTGATTTTGACTTCGTGGCAGTCAATGATATTACCAATGCAGAAAACCTTGCTTATCTGCTTAAATACGATTCAACTCATGGCGTTCTAGAAGAGGATGTAAGGATAGATAATAATGACCTGATTGTAACAGGAGATAGGTTTAAGGTACTTTCTATAAAAAACCCTAAAGATATTCCCTGGAAAGACCTTGGTGTTGACATAATCATAGAAGCGGTAGGTATCTTCAGAAGCAGGGAAAAAGCAGCGATGCATCTCGAAGCAGGTGCAAAAAAGGTGATCCTTACTGCACCCGGAAAGGGTGAGCCACCTGACTTTACCTGTGTTCTGGGGATAAATGAGGAGCAGTACAATCCGGAGAAACACCATGTAATCTCAAATGCTTCCTGTACAACAAATTGCTTTGCACCAATGGTGAAATTGTTGAATGATAATTATGGTTTACAGAGAGGGTTTATGACCACCGTCCATGCTTACACAAATGATCAGAGATTGATAGATACTCCACATAAGGCAATGAGAAGAGGAAGGGCAGCGGCACATTCAATTATCCCTACAACAACAGGTGCAGCCAAGGCAATAGAGATTGTCATGCCTGAACTTACCGGGAAACTCGATGCTATTGCAATCAGGGTCCCCGTTATCAATGGTTCCCTGGTCGATTTTGTATGCATTCTTGAAAAAAATGCAACAGTTGTGGATATAAATGAAAAGTTCAAAAAAGCAAGTGAAGAAAAATTCAAAGGACTTATTGAATACTCTGATGCACCGCTCGTATCGGTAGACGTAATCGGAAATACGCACTCTTTAATCTTTGATTCTTTGGAAACAAAGATTTTAAAAAATAATTTTATTAAGCTCTTAGGTTGGTATGATAATGAATGGGGCTATGCTTCACGGATTGTTGACCTTATTAAATACGTAGGCGAAAAGCTATAGTGAAACTCAATAAACTGAAGATTACTGATATCGAACTAAAGGACAAAAGGGTCTTCACCAGGTTAGACCTTAATGTTCCTCTTGACAGTAACTGCAATATAACGGATGATTACAGGATGGTATCCGCTCTCCCCACAATAAGGCACATCCTCGAAAAAGGTGGAAAACCCATTCTTGCATCCCATCTTGGAAGACCAAAAGGGAAGGTTGTAGCTGAACTTTCCATGAAACCCGTTAGGAAGCAAATGGAAGAGCTTCTTTCAACTGAAGTCATTCTTGCCCGGAATATTGTAGGCAGTGATAGTATCGAAATGAGCAATAACCTAAAAACCGGACAGATTCTTCTTCTTGAAAATCTTAGATTCGATCCTGGAGAAAAGAAAAACGATCCTGATTTCAGCAAGCAGCTCTCCCTTCTTGGTGATGTCTATGTTAATGATGCCTTTGGAACTGCACATCGGGCACACAGTTCAGTATCGGGGATAACAAAGTACTATGAACAGAGGGCAATGGGTTTTTTGATGAAAAAAGAAATGCGGTGGCTCGGTTATGTAGCGGAAAATCCTAATAAACCATTCATTGCAGTTCTCGGAGGAGCAAAAATATCAGGCAAGATCGATGTCATTATGAATCTCATTCCAAGAGTTGATACGATTCTCATTGGTGGCGCAATGGCATTTACATTTCTCAAAGCCCGGGGAGTGAATGTCGGCAAATCTCTCGTTGATGATTCGAAGATTGATGAAGCAAAGAAAATCTGTAAGTATGCAATAGAGCAAAACACGAACTTCTTACTCCCCAATGATTTCATAGTTACCACCGAAATTTCAGAAGACGCCCAAACGGAAATTGTTGATCGTGAGAATATTCCTGAAGATCGAATTGGTGTAGATATTGGACCCATGACAATTAAAATATTTACTCACGCGCTTCTCACAGCACAGACAATCTTCTGGAATGGACCTATGGGCATCTTTGAAATAGAGAAGTTCAGTAATGGAACACTGGATATTGCCCGGACCATAGCTCTGACAACGCGAAAAGGTGCAATCGCAGTTGTTGGCGGAGGAGATAGTGTTTCGGCTGTCAATCAGACTGGACTCCAGAAATCTTTCACACATATTTCTACCGGAGGTGGTGCTTCACTTGAATTCATAGCAGGGAAAGAACTTCCCGGAATTGTTTCACTTTCGGACAGGGAGAACACTTGAGGAAATATTTCATTGCCGGAAACTGGAAGATGAATAAAAACAACAATGAAGCCGCTGATCTTGCGCAGAAAATTGTGCTCAAAGCGCAAGGAATTGAGAACGTTGATATGGTGATCTGCCCTCCATCAACAGCACTCGCATCCGTTCATACCGTAATAAAAGATTCAAACGTGAAGCTCGGTGCCCAGAATATGCACTTTGAGGAAAAAGGAGCTTTTACAGGAGAAATTTCAGGTTCGTTCCTTATTTCTCTTGGATGCGATTACATTATCATCGGGCATTCCGAAAGAAGGAAGCTCTTTAATGAAACCGATTCCGATGTAAATGAGAAAATAAAAAAAGCACTGGAGCTCGGGCTTATCCCTATTGTCTGCGTCGGTGAAACACTCGAAGAAAGAGAGAAAGGTGAAACTGAGCAGATTATAAGGGGAGAAATACAGGGAGCACTTGAAAACCAGGT
>SOKD01000331.1 GCA_004376305.1 Candidatus Cloacimonadota bacterium
CGTACCGGACGGTGGGGCTTTCCTGGGAGTTTAGTGGTTTAACTGACGGTTCACCCCCCTCGACGAAGGAGGCGCTGGCGGATTCGATTATGCATTTCTTTGGAATTTCCGTTGTTCATGATGAAAAGATTCGTGAAACCAAGATACCGGTGATCTACGGGCTTTCACAAAGTTTTCCCAATCCATGCGATAAGAATGCGGTGATAGCGTATCAGATACCGCTCAAAGGTGAAGTAAGTTTGAAGGTATACGATGTGAGTGGTAGGCTGGTAGATGTACTGGTGGAAGGTGAGGTGAAACCTGGATATTATCCTGTCCGATTGGATACAAAATCGTATGTGAGCGGTGTTTACTTCTATCGTCTTGCAGCGGGAGGCAAGGTCTTCACGCGGAAACTTATTGTTGTAAGATAAGTGAATAGGGGATGTGCGATGTACGATGTACGATACTGCAAGTGACAAGTATTTAAGTAGCAAGTAACAATTGAAAAGGATAAAGTAAAATCGTGAGTAATTAGACAATTACCTAATTACCAATTACTGAATAGCTACTATTTTGGTGAGTATGTGAGGTAGGATGTAGGATAAATACCAATTCAGAAGACAGACAACCGAAGCATGAGCTCTGTGCCTGCGAGAGAAAAGTTGACTTTTCGATATTTTCGACGTATAATCTGATACAATGAAAAAGATAGTATTCTTCCTTGGCATTATAATACTCATACCAATACTGTTGGCAGCGGGTGATGTTTTTGTTGCTCGATACCAAGGTATTATCGGACCCATTTCATCACGCTACATTGAGAAAGCGATTCGGAAAGCTGAAACGGCGAAAGCAGAATGTCTGATAATTCTCCTCGATACACCCGGCGGGCTTGATACTGCAATGCGTGATATTATTAAAGCAGAACTGAATGCCGAAGTTCCCGTTATCGTCTTTGTCTATCCGAAGGGTGCCCGAGCAACCTCGGCAGGTGTATTCATAACCCTTGCAGCGCACGTTGCTGCAATGGCTCCGGGAACGAATATTGGTGCAGCTCATCCTGTTTCAATCGGAAAGAAGATGGACAGGATTATGAAAGAAAAAGTTACCAATGATGCCGTGGCATATATTGAGTCGATTGCACGGGAAAGAGGAAGAAATATCGAATGGGCGCGTAATGCTGTTAAGAAAAGCGTTTCCATAGCTTCTGAAGAAGCACTGGAGAGGAATGTAATCGATGTCATTGCAAACGATGTGGATGAGTTGCTTGCCCTGCTCGATGGTGCAGAAATTGAAATAAAGGGGGAGACGAAAATTTTGCAGACAAAGGACGCTGCCATTGAGGAAATCAATCTTTCACTGAGAGAAAACTTTCTTGTCCGCATTACAAATCCAAATATTGCTTACTTGCTTCTCACTTTGGGTATGTATGGTCTTGTATATGAATTTACACATCCGGGGGCTATTTTCCCCGGAGTTGCCGGAGGTGTCTGTCTCATTCTGGCATTTCTTGCTTTACAGACTTTACCGGTTAACTATGCTGGAATAGCGCTTATTGTGATGGGAATTATAATGCTCTTTCTTGAGACCAGGACACCAACCAATGGACCACTAACGATAGGAGGTATTGTCTCTATGTTACTTGGATCTACAATTCTTTTTGAAACGGATGCACCGTTCTTGCGAGTTTCCTGGAGTGTGATATTGTCGGTAGTTTTATGTACCACTGCTTTTTTTCTTTTTATTATTTATATGACCATTCGAATAATGAAGAAGAAACCAACAACGGGAGAGAAGGGTCTGATAGGGGAGATCGCTCAGGCTAAATCAACTCTTGAGCCAGGGAAGGTTGGAAGTGTTTTTATACGCGGAGAATACTGGGATGCAGTTTGTGATGAAAAGATAAAGAACGGTAATGAAGTGGAAATTGTATCGGTTGAAGGACTAAAGCTGAAAGTTAAGCCCAAAGAATAATTACATTAAACAACTATTTGTGCTTCATAAGATAGTACCCAAAAAACCATCCGAGGACCATCAGGGGAATTGCTATACCACGGAAAATAAAACCTATGGCAAGTCCAATTGCAGCGCCTATAAATCCCCGGCGAATTCTGAGCAGGAGAACACCAAGGTGCTGCTGAAGCCCGTTGAGGTGTTTTTCGTAGATGTCCTGGAACCATCTCGATAGTTCTTCCCATTCGTCTTCACGGGATTGTTGCCTGTAACCGGATGCAAAGGTTCTACCATTGGTGGAATAACCGTACGAATAGTTTCTGAAATAATCATATTTTTTTCTCTTCTCAGAATCGCTCAGAATTTCATATGCTGTTGAGATCTCCGCAAATCTCTTTGTTGCTTTATCTCTGTCGTGATTGCCTGTATCAGGATGCCACTCCTTTGCCAGATTACGGAACGCTCTCTTGATTTCATCCTGTGTTGCGTTCGTGTTAATGTCCAGGATGTTATAATAATCGGCAATCCTATGCATGAGCGTAGTATACTGCTGTTGATTTTTCTTGTCAAGTTTATTTCACCGGATTCGGTTCTAGCAAAATGGTTCCGTGATAAAGCTGAGTGCGTGAACCCTCGTCAAATAGTTTCACAGTACTTGTCATTCTGAGGGCTTCGTAAGAAGCCCGAAGAATCTCGGTTTTAT
>SOKD01000013.1 GCA_004376305.1 Candidatus Cloacimonadota bacterium
CGTTGAAGAACAGAATGAAAGATAATGCAATGCGAGGAAGGGTTCGCGCAAAAACAGGAAGCATGAGTAATGTCTCCACACTTTCAGGATTCTGCAAAACCCGGTCTGGAAGAATTCTCATCTTCTCTATTATGATGAAGGATTTCGCAGCACCCCTTTCACCCATAAGAACCATTCAGGATTCGATAGTTACCATCCTGATAGAGAATTACTGATCCGGATTATCCCAGGAACGTTATTTCATCTGGTAGGTTATTATTTACTTTAATTTATATAATTTAAATCTTTAATTTACAATAACAAACAATTCATATGTTCTTTATTGAAAATATTATACCAGTCCCCTCAGGTCCCCTTTCCGTATCGTAAACTTAATGCTATCGAGGTATTCGAGAAGTGGTATTGCAAACTTCCTCGTCGTCTTCAATAGATCCTTCAATTCACCAGCACTCATGGGACCTTTTTTCTTAATAGCACTTTGAATCAGCATTTTCGCTTTCTGAATGGCTTCTCTATGGAAGTACATTTTCCCCTTTAACTTTATTATCTCACCCTCCGTGATCAGGTTCCGTATAAGGTCATCAACTTCCAGTTTTTCAGGGCAAAAAAGGTTCTGCCTCAAGGTTTCCAGAATCTGCTCTCTCCTTCTCACTGTTTTCTGGTCAGACCGTGGCATGAAACCAGATCGCTTCACATAGTTCATATCTACCTTTATCCCTTCAAGTATCGCAAGAACGGCATCAAGTGTGTTCCGTTCCAGGCACAGCGCATTTTTGAGAGCTTCTTTATCAATTCCCTTCTTCAGCGGGTTCTTTTTGTGAAACGTATCAACCCTTGCAACAATATCCTTTTTTACCATGATAAGATTTTCAGATGAAAAAAGCTCTCCAGAGAGAGCAACGATTTTCTTGTCATTCAGAAGTATCTTGCAGAGTGCTTCGAACTCATCCGTAGGCACTTGCAGGCGCTCACGCAAGACCTCTTTGGATTGGTGACCACCATGCAAGAAAAAAAGCAGGGAATCCTCATCAGAAGCAAGAACCAGCTCTTCGGCTTCATGCACCGTTTCCTTTGAAAATCTCCTCTTAATTCTCGGAAAAGCATCGAGCACAACACCACCCCCAAGAAGCTTCATGGGTGAATAAAATCTTAAAATAAATCTATCTTTCCGGACGGCAACAATATTTTTTTCCAGCACAAGGTATGAAAGGAATGTCTCACCAGAAGATATTTTCCTCTTTCCAATGAGTTCGAGTCTCCCCAGGTATTCCCCACTTCCCAGGTATACCCTTACACGGGTCATGTCTTTAATGATATTCATTGCTCCGGCTTGCGCTACAGAGATAAGGACTCTGGTAGTTGGCTTGAGTTCTCCTTCCTTTGTAATAACAAACCCTCTTTCAACACTGTGCTTTTCAATGCCCGGGAGATTTATTGCAACACGCTCCCCTGCTCGAACCCGTTCTCTTTTTACATTGTGTTCCTGTATCTGTCGTGCTCTTGTCCGGTATCCGGAAGGAAGAATGATGATTTCATCCCCTTCTGTTATTGATCCGGAAAGCAATGTGCCCGTTATAACCGAGCCAATTCCTTTCAGGTAGAAACATCTGTCTATAGCAAGTCTCGTAAATTGATTATCTGAATATCGCTCCTCAATGGCATCCACTCTTTCGTCGAGAACCTGTTTCATCCTGTCAATTCCCTCACCTGTTATCGATGAAAATTCTACTACCGGCACTCCCTTATACCGTGAATGTTCAAGAAGGTCTTTAATTTCTTCTTTAACGAGCAAAAGTGTCTCTTCATCCACGATGTCAATCTTGCTTATGCCAACAACCATGTCTTTTACATCAAGCAATCTCATAATTTCGAAATGTTCTTTTGTCTGCGGCATCACACTTTCATTTCCAGCAATGACGAGGATTACTATGTCCATGCCACCCACGCCTGCAAGCATATTCTTCATAAATCGTTCATGTCCGGGTACATCAATAATTCCTACTCTGCCGGATTTTTCAAGGTCAATGTAAGCAAATCCAAGATCAATGGTAAGTCCACGCTCCTTCTCTTCGATTAACCGGTCCGTGTCTATACCTGTCAATGCCTTTATCAGTTCCGTCTTTCCATGGTCAACATGACCCGCAGTTCCCATAATTTTGCCCATTATTATTCTATTGATTTACGACAGAATCGTTACCATTTGTTTTAGGCGCTCCGTTGCTGGTGATTGCATGCTCTCTATGAATTACACACATCCACAGATACGTGTTATTGCCTTTTGTATCTCATTTATTTCTTGAGGAAATATCGTTCTTGGATCCATAACAACACGATCATGTTCAATCCTTGCAATAATGGGAGGAATATTACTCCTTAAAAGCTCAAGAAGTTTTTTTGTCTTCAATCCTTCGACAACAATCATGACCAAATGCGTGGGCAATACTTCGGCAGGCAAAGTACCACCACCCACTTCAGAAAATCCCTTCGCCATTGTTACCCGCACCTTTGCTTTTCCAGCTTCTTGCAGACTTTGCTTCATCGAATGTGCCCGTTTCTTAATTACCGATGTTTTTAAAAAAGCCATTGCAAGACCGGGTATTTCCATAACCGGATTATCAGCAAACAGGTAGATGCGAAGAATGTATTCAAGTGCTGAGATGGTGAATTTATCAACCCGGAGAGCACGGGATAGCGGATTTTTCCTTAGTGCATTCACAAGGCTCTTCCGTCCAAGGATAATTCCTGCTTGTGGTCCTCCAAGCAATTTATCACCACTGAATGAGATGATATCAAGCTCTGTCTTTACCATTTCCTGCACCGTTGGTTCATGCTTAAGACCCGCTCCTTCCATGCTGATGAGCAGTCCGCTTCCAAGGTCCATCATCGTCACAATACCTCTTGCTTTTCCAAGCAGGACAACCTCTTTTACTTCTGGATCTTTCGTAAAACCCACCATCCTGAAATTGCTCCGGTGACTCAGCAGCAGCATCTTTGTTTTGGAAGTAATTGCATTTTTGAAATCCTCGATATATGTGCGGTTCGTCGTTCCCACCTCAACAAGTTTAACGCCGCTCGCTTTGAGAATATCAGGGAGTCTATAAGAACCCCCTATTTCAATAAGCTGTCCCCTCGACACAATGACCTCTTTCCTCCGTGCATATTCATCCAAACAGAGAAGCACTGCTCCTGCATTGTTGTTCACAACAAGCGCATCCTCTGCCCCGGTCAGGTCCTTCAGAAGACCGGTGAGGTGATCGTACCGTTTGCCCCTGACCCCTTGCATAAGATTATACTCAAGATTTGAGTAACCTACCAGAATAGGTTGTATGAAGTTCACCAGATGTTCCGGTAGTGGAGCCCGTCCAAGGTTTGTATTGAGGATTATGCCGGTTGCATTGATAATCTTCTTCATACTCGTACGCTCTTTAGATAGTGTATTTCGCAAATCAACAATAAACTCTTTCAACACAAATACTTTTCTTTTTTTCAAGCGAATATCCATTCTCAGCTTCTTCAACAAGGCATTGCAGCGTACTTTTACAAATTTTCTTGGGTATTCTTTAAGAAAAGGTTGTATCTTCTTCTTTGCAAGAATCCTGTCCACTGAAGGAATTTTTCGCAGCCTTTCCATATACTCACTTTTCATGACATCACTATAGAATAAAAGCGATAGGGTGTCAAATAAAAAATTACCGTTCTTTCGCTCTTTCTTCTTAAGTAAGTAACATTTTCCGATTTTAAACTCAAAAACAATAAATGCTCCCTTAAAAAAACCGGTTTGTTATTGCAGTTAAACGATAAAAGAGCTCCGCCACAAAATATGGTGAAAAATCAATAGATTATGCATAAACATATACAGTGCATTAGTTAATTTTTGCTTGACACCTTATTTGGTTTATGGTAGTATGTTGTTTTGTAATAATATGCACATGCTCTGTGCGTCGTTACATGAAGCAAAAAAAGGAGGATACATGCCTTTGAAAAAGGCTCGGTACATATGGATGGATGGGAAATACGTAAAATGGGACAATGCAAAAATTCATGTACTTTCACATGTCATTCATTACGGCTCCAGTGTTTTCGAAGGAATTCGAGCATACAATACTAAAAAAGGAACCGCTGTATTCAGGTTACAGGAGCATATCGAAAGGCTCTTCAACTCTGCAAAAATCTACAGAATGCGTATACCGTTTAGCCAGAAGGAAATCATTCAGGCAATTCTCAAACTCATAAAAAAGAACGGGCACAAAGCATGTTACATAAGACCGGTTGTTTACAGAGGATACAGTCAGCTGGGGGTTAATCCATTCCCCTGTCCCGTGAACATCACTCTCGCAACATGGGAATGGGGTAAGTATCTTGGCCCCGAAGCACTTGAGAGAGGCGTTGATGTAATGGTCTCATCATGGAGCAGAATGGCACCAAACACATTCCCTGCAATGGCAAAAGCAGGTGCGAATTACATGAATTCCCAACTCATTAAAATGGAAGCGCTCACCTACGGATTCACCGAGGGAATTGCCCTCGACGTCAATGGATTCGTCAGCGAAGGAAGCGGTGAAAATCTCTTTCTCGTCAAAGATGAAAAGCTCATTACTCCCCCCTTAGGCTCTACAATCCTTCCGGGAATAACCCGTGATTCGGTCATTACTATCTGCAAGGAGTTTGGGCTTGAAGTTATTGAAAATCTATTTCTCAGAGAATTCCTGTACATTGCCGATGAACTCTTTTTTACAGGAAGCGCAGCAGAAGTTACTCCAATCAGAAGTGTTGATAAGATCAAGATTGGAAAAGGAAAAAGAGGACCCATAACAAAGAAAATACAAAAACGATACCTCAACTATGCAAACGCAGAAAAAGAGGATATATATAACTGGCTAACTTATGTATAATTGGAAGTCCTGACTGCTGTAATCAGCTTTTTGCACAAAGGAACCTCTCTCGTGCAGTCAAATCAAAATAACGGGACAATCAGCAGATGAAATTCCCAAGAAAAAAAGTAATTCTTGAAAACGCAAAGCTTGATTTTGTGAATATTGACAATGTGCTGAGCGCCAGCAAGAAAGAAAGGGCAAGCAAGATTTCTGGATATGTTATGCTGAAATATCCTAACAGCTATGACATTATTCTGCTCAGAGAGGGAGAAGCAATCAATGCGGGAAGATTCACCAGAAAAGGCAGAGAGATTCTTCCCATTGAAGATGTGGTGAAGAAGGCAAAGTCCTCTTCAAGTGGCCTCATCAGTGTTTATGAGACCGATACTGAAGTTATCAGAATGCTTCTTACAACATTGAGGGAAAAACCTATCTTCAAGAACAAAGATGTTTCAGAAGTTGACATTGTAAAACTCATAAAGAAGCTAATTGAACTTAAGTACTCTGGATTTTTTGAAATCAAGAAAGGAATTAGCTTCTCTTTCGTTAGCTTCGAAAATGGATACGCAAAGAAGGGTTTCTTCTCCGATAAATTGGGCGTTCCGTTATCCAATGAAGAATTTCTGAAGACACTCCTAAAAGCATCCGAAAAAGAAGGGGTCAAGTTATCAGCTTTCAAGCTTATCGTTTCTGGGGACGAACAGGCACCACCATCGGCGATAACACTTTTTATCAATGTAGTGACTGACCTTTCAAAAAGAATAGCGTCAATTGTCGGAGAATCACTGGCAAAAAGAACTATATCAATGGCATTTGATAAAACACGGGAACTTTACGAGTGGCTGTCGGGTTTTAAAGTAAAGGGACTTGCTCTTGAAGGAACGGCTGCTGTTTCATCGAGTAACTTAACTGATGGCTTCGCATACCTGATTAAGGACTTAATAGAGTTTTACAAGCCCATTCTTGGAGCCCGTATTGAAGATATTGTCAGGAATACACTGAAAGATTACCGTTTCGCACTCAAAAATATGGGATTCTACAAAATCCATGGAATGGAAAAATATGAACAATGATGAAGATGGAATCCTTTTTCTCGTAAGCACCCCCATTGGAAATTTAGATGATATGACAAAAAGAGCTGTTGACACGCTAAAAAAAAGTGACATCATTGCATGCGAGGATACAAGAAGGACAGCAAGGCTTTTAAAAAGATACGGTATCGACAAACCGCTTGAATCGTACCACGACCATAATAAGGAGAAGAAAACTCCCTATTTCCTTAAGCTCCTCGGTAAGGGGAAAATGATTTCACTTGTATCGGATTCCGGGACGCCCTGTATCTCTGATCCCGGTTTTTATCTTGTAAAAAACACCATTGAAAAAGGTTTCAGACTCCTTCCTCTTCCTGGAGCAAGCGCTCTGCTATCAGCACTCATTGTATCTGGTTTAGCAACAGATCGTTTTGTTTTTGAAGGTTTTCTTCCAAAAAAGAAAGGCAGGAGAGGAAAGCGACTCGAGCAGTTGAAAGAAGAAGAAAGAACGATCATCCTCTTCGAATCTCCATTCCGACTGCTCTCTCTGCTAACAGGACTCTATGAGATTTTTGGAGATAGAAAGGCTTCAATATCAAGGGAATTAACAAAAATGTACGAAGAAACAATACGGGGTACTCTATCTGAACTCATCACCCATTTTAGCAATAAGAAACCAAAAGGTGAATTTGTTATTGTCGTGGAGGGAGCAAAGCGATGAAGTATGGTGTTTTTAAAGAGAAGGCGCGTATAGTGCTGCTCCCTCTTGTAAACCTGTTTGCGAAATTAAATATCAATCCACTGGTCCTCACCATTACTGGTTTTCTTCTCAATTGCTTTGTTGCATATCTTTTTGCATTTGGTTATTTCAGATGGGCTGGATTTGCTCTCATTTTCGCCTCAATATTTGATGCCATAGATGGAGCCGTTGCAAGAAAGAACAATGCGATAACAGATTTTGGTGCCTTTTTTGATTCTACAATAGACCGATATTCTGAGTTTGCCGTTTTTCTGGGAATACTCATCCATTACATGAAGACAGCAAATCCCTTCTTCATCTTCATAACACTCTTTGCCCTCTTTGGCTCAACTATGGTGAGTTACACGCGGGCACGCGCAGAGGCGCTTGGCATTCAATGTACCGTTGGTCTTTTTGACAGAACAATGCGGGTGACAACTGTCGTTATTGGAGCATTACTGGGAAAATTTATCTTTGGGTACTTCATGCTCCTGCTTGCCTTCTTCACGCACGTAACCAGTATCCAGAGAATCATCCATGTAAGAAAGAAATTAAGAAATTCTGAAAGGAGAAATAATGCCTAAGGTACGAGTTGGTATCATTGGTGTTGGCAACTGCGCTTCCTCATTTATCCAGGGAGTAGAATATTACAAGAATGCTAAAGAAACCGAACGAATTCCGGGACTTATGCATGTCAATCTTGGTGGATATCACATAAAAGATATCGAATTCGTCACTGCATTTGATATTGACAAAAGAAAAGTGGGGAAAGACATCTCCGATGCTATAACAACATACCCGAATTGCACATGCACATTTACCTCCGTCCCCAAAAAAAATATAAAAGTTCTGAGAGGTATGACACATGATGGATTGGGAAAATACCTTTCGCAAATAATTGAAAAAGCTCCGGGTTCTACCGTTGATATTGTGAAAGTACTCAAGGACTCAAAATGTGATGTTGTTGTAAACTACCTCCCTGTCGGCAGCGAGGAAGCAACAAAATGGTATGTTGAACAGATACTCGAAGCCCATTGTGCCATGGTAAATGCAATCCCCGTTTTTATTGCAAGCGCAAAATACTGGCACACACGATTCAAAAAAGCTGGTGTGCCCATTATTGGCGATGACATCAAATCACAGGTAGGTGCAACCATCGTACACAGGGTACTCACGAATCTTTTTATTGACAGAGGGGTAAAACTCGAACGGACATCTCAGTTGAACGTTGGCGGAAACACCGACTTTCTCAATATGCTTGAGCGTGAAAGACTTGAATCAAAGAAAATATCAAAAACGCAATCGGTCGAATCACAGCTTCCATACAATATTGGCGAAGGAAATATCCATATTGGTCCATCCGACTACATCAAATGGCTCACGGACAGAAAATGGGCATACATCCGACTTGAAGGAACCACGTTTGGAAATGTCCCTCTGAATATAGAGTTGAAACTCGAGGTCTGGGACTCACCTAATTCAGCCGGAGTTATTATTGATGCTGTACGTTGTGCAAAGCTGGCACTGGACAATAAATTAAGCGGGTCCCTGACAGCACCATCAAGTTACTTCATGAAATCCCCGCCTATACAATATAATGACCAGATATGCATGTATAAAACAGAACGATTCATCAAGAAATATTCACTTAAGAAGAAAAGAGCGACAACCAAGAGAAAAAAGAAAAAGAATAAATGAAAAAGGGATTCTTTATCAGTTTCGAGGGATGTGAGGGATCAGGCAAAACAACACAGGCTGAACGGCTCAATGCTTTTTTTGAAAAAAAACACATCGATTGCACCTTTACCCATGAACCGGGCGGAACACCAATTTCTGAAGAGATAAGGAAAATCCTCCTGCATCACAATAATGTGAGGATGTCCCCGTTAACTGAGTTATTCCTTTACCTTGCAAGCCGGGCACAACACACTGAAGAACGCATCATCCCAATATTACAAAAGGGATTTGTGGTGATTACAGACAGATACACCGATTCATCTCTTGCATACCAGGGTGCGGCAAGAAACCTTTCGCTTGAACTGGTTCAAAGACTCAACATAATAGCTACAGGAGGAATTCTTCCTGATATAACATTTCTTATCGATATCGATCCGGAAGAAGGATTGAAACGGCTGAATGGAAAAGACAGGATCGAAAACGAAGCAGTAGCATTCCACAAGAAAGTCAGAAATGCATACCTTGAAATAGCAGAAAGAGAAAAAAAGAGAATTATGGTTATTAACGGCGAGCGTTCAGAAGATGAAATTTTTGCAGATATTTTGCAGTTAACAAAGAAACACAGAAGGTTTGGTGAACTTTACGATGAAAGATAAGACAAGAGAGGAAACATCAGAGAACCAACAATATTCCGGCGCAAAGGAGGTCAGAATGCGTAAGAAACAATTCATTGCCATTCTCGTTTCTATTATTATCATCAGCCTCTTCTTTGGTGGTGTCATAGGATCATATCTCGGAGCTCAATCAAAGAATGACGAAGGGATTACCTATAAAATCAGGCTTTTCATGAAAATAATTACTTCGGTTGAGAAGAACTACTTCAAGAAAATTGAAGTAGAAGACTTGCTCGATTATGCCATCAGAGGAATGCTTCGCGCTCTGGATTCCCACACAATCTATCTTGACAGCGATGAATACAAGGACCTTCTTGTTGGAACGAAAGGAAAGATTTTTCGGCATGGAATCCAGATTGGAATAAGCGAAGACCTTCACACCATAATCACACCCATAGAAGCAACCCCAGCAGACAAAGAAGGA